>JAQSWC010000169.1 GCA_029266815.1 Paucimonas sp. | reverse complement strand
CGCGCGGCACATTTCCGGAGAGAGTATCTGCATGTAACGCGCCAGCACCACAAGATCGATGTCGTTGTTCTTGGCGATTTCCAGCACGCGTTCTTCCTGAGCGCGCTTGGCTTCCGCTGAAGCGCCAGCAGCGAGAGGAAGGTGGTGAAAGGGAATGTTGTAGCTGGCAGCGAGCTGGTAGAAATCGGTGTGGTTCGACACGATGGCCGGAATCTCGACCGGCAGCAGGCCGCTCTTGTAGCGGAACAGTAGATCGTTCAGGCAGTGGCCGATCTTCGAGACCATGATCATCATGCGCGGCTTCTTGAAGGCGTCGTGCAATTGCCAGTTCATCTGCATCGATTCGCCGAGCCTGGCGAAATCTGCCCGCAAGGCAATGTCCGATACCGAAGCGTCTTCGGCGGCGAAATGCACGCGCATGAAGAAAAGCTGCGACTGGGCGTCGCCGAATTGTGCGGAATCGATGATGTTGCAGCCATGCTCCGCCAGGAAACCCGACACGCGATGCACGATGCCGCGCTGGTCGATGGGCCCGCTTTCGCAGCGGCCGGCGATCGATGTCGCTTTCTTGCCTGACGACTTACTGTGCGGCGGCCTTGGCTACCGACAGGTTGCGGGTGTTGGCCGCCGTACCGGTGCCGACCTGCACGTCGCCTGCGAGCTGACCGCCCTCTTCGATGACGACTTTGCCATAGCGGACCTTGCCGGAAACTTTGCCGGTGGCGTAGATCACGAGCTTCTGGCGCACCGTGAGGTCGCCGTCGAATTCGCCGTGGATTTCGGCGATGTCGATCTCGGCCGAACCCTTGAATGCGCCGCGCTCTGCAATCTGGATCACGCGCGAATCGATGGTTGCTTCAACGCGGCCTTCGACGACCAGCGTGTCGCAATCGGTGATTTCAACGCCTTTGAGTTTGATATTCGGTCCGACGATCAATTTGCTGCCGCCTTCGTTGGTGCTTGACATAGTGGTACCCGCTGTCTGGTTGGTTGTATTGCCTACTGCGGCGATGCCTGTAGTGCCGAGCGGCTTGGTGGTGCCCGGTGTAGTTGCCGAAGTAAGAACGCCATTGCTGCCCAGCGGTGAATTCGGCGTGTTGGTGTCGCGCTTGCCGAAGAGCGAATCGGATCGAAGCATGTGATCTCCTGAATTGATTGATGCCATTGCTGACTGCTGCCGGACCTGCGATTGTTTCCACATGTCTTTCTTGCTGGACAGCTCTAAGAAAATTTTGCCCATGTTGCTGCATGGACTGTGACGTTGGTCAACGGCAAGTTCGGAAAGTTCAAAAAAATTTTCAGGAGAATGTGAGCTGAAGTAACAGTGATTTCGAGAAAGAAAAAATGGCTATATCTTGTCGCGCCGATAAAAAAACGCCGCGATCAACGCGGCGTTTTGTGAGGCTGGTTTTTGCAATCTTTTGTTACTTGCTGCGGCTCTTGTATTCGCCGGTGCGGGTATCGATCTCAATCTTGTCGCCGATGCCCACGAACAGCGGAACCGGAATCTCGAAGCCGGTGGAGATCTTGGCAGGCTTCATCACCTTGCCCGAGGTGTCGCCTTTGACAGCGGGTTCAGTGTAGGTAACTTCGCGCACGACCGTCGTCGGCAGCTCAACCGAGAGCGGCTTGCCTTCGTAGAAAACCACTTCGCAGGTCATGCCGTCTTCCAGGTAGTTGACGGCGTCACCCATGTTCTCGCCTTCGACTTCGTACTGGTTGTACTCTTCATCCATGAAGACGTACAGCGGATCGGCGAAGTAGGAATAGGTGGCCGGCTTTTTGTCAAGAACGACCACGTCGAACTTGTCGTCACCGCGGAACACGCTTTCGAACGGCGCATTGGTCAGCAGGTTCTTCATTTTCCACTTGTAGGTGAAGCCGGTGCGGCTCGAACCGTTGACATCGGAGCGCAGCACGATGAAGGGCTTGCCGTCGACCATGATGATGTTGCCGACGCGAATTTCTTTTGCTGGTTTCATAAAAACTCTAGATAAGGATGGGTTGCATGAAAATCATTCGGCGCTACCGATGGGACAAGGTCTGGATGACGCAAGCGCGCGTTTGATCAAAATCGTCACAAATAGGCGGCGAATTATACCTTTTTTCGTGCGGAAACCGCCTTTTGCGACGCAGCGAATTTCAGGAGATTCGAGGCCAGGTCGCCATTTTCCAGTACGGCGCCCCGCCACTCCGGGCAGCGTTGTGCAATTGCCGGCAGGGCCGAACGCAATGCCGGCCACCATGTGGCAACCTTTTCCGGCGACTGTGCACCGTTCCAGGAAAGCGCAAAGTCTGCAAGATCATGGGTTCCGGTCGCCGCATAACGACCCAGGAAGGCCTTGAGTTTCTTGTGGTGCAAGTTCTCGTCCTGCGGGTAGATATGCCAGATGAAAGGCCGGTCCGCCCATTGCGCGCGCACGAAGGAATCTTCGCCGCGCACGAAGTTGAGGTCGCAGGCCCACAATAACTTGTCGTAATCCTGCTGCGGAAGGAAGGGAATGACGCATATCGTGAGCCGGCCGCAGGTTCGAGTTGCGCCTGCCTGAGGCGCCTGGTCGAGAAAAGCATGCACCGCATCCGTTGCAACCCCCTCCGGCACGAGACAGGTCACCGATTCGCTACCAGCCTGCCAGGCATCGAACAGCGCGGTGACCGGCGCATGCGGGTAACAGAACAGCGAGACCTTCAGTGCCGCCATGTCCGCATCAGCCACGCCGAGCGTCGATAGGAAGGCCGCGACGGCAGCCGAATCCGATTGAAAGCGTTCGCGTTCTTTGTCGAGGCCGGCTTCATGAAGCAGACCTCCGGTGCGCGACGTGAAACCCGGAAAGAAGAAATGCTTGGTCAAAGGGAGCCTCGGGTGCGGCGACGGCAAGGTATGGCAGCCTTCCACCCACTCCTCGGCGGTCAAGCCTTCGAGATTAAGCCATACCGGGCGGGGATCGCATTGCGTCATCGCGCTGATGTAGCCTGGTGGAATGTCGCAGCCGAAGAACTCGATAACGATATCGGCAACATCATTGGCCGTGAAGATGCCCTCCCAATCGCGCCAGCGGCGAACCGTCACGCCGGCCTGCTGCTGCATCTCCGCATCGATGCTCGCTTGCGGACAAATGCGCCGGAAGGTGTGCAGGTCATCCACCCAGAGTGTGACGGCAATACCGTGCTCATGCTGGAGTTGCCGGGCGAGGCGCCAGCAGATGCCGATGTCCCCGTAGTTGTCGACCACGCGGCAAAATATGGCGGCACTGGAAAGGGAGAGCATGGCGGAATGGTCGATGGCGGATAAGGCTGAAATGAGTCAACCGCCGGAAACTGCGCGGCAATGACATGGCGCCTATATTAAGCGAATAAACAAGAACCTTGTCCAGGTTCGGATGTTTCGTTCACGCCCGCCCGCTTGTCCAGGATGCCGCTGAGATCGGCTAGCCGCCGGAACTCACGTCGTTTTCCGAAGATGAAGAGGGGTCGCGCTTCAACGTGCCGCCAGACATTTCGCCCCTTGGTAATGCATCGGCTGGGCGGCAACCAGCATACGGAACGCATGCATTGTGGCTACCCATCCTGCGGAGCAGGCAGTACGCAAGCCCGTTCGGGCGCATGCCGGGTGATTTCCGATGGTTTCCGGTCAATAAACGTGTGAACCGCATCGGCTCGGATGATCCTAGCTGTTTGCCCCGTGTCCGGCAAAGGTTTGTTTCAATGAAAAACGCCGGCTTTCGCCGGCGCTTTTTAAGTCAGGGCATCCTCGCCGTCATGCAACGGTTTCCAGCACTGATTTCTCAGCCACTCCCGTCTCTTTGCAACGCTTCTGGATATACGCCAGCGCTTCATCGATCTGGTCGATCAGGACCAGGCACAAATCGCCTTCGGACAGGTTCGCCAGAGCAGTATCGATGGCCAGGAATTCGCCCTTGATTTCCCTCACCGCCGAAGTGCGTTTGGCGTTGCTCAGCCCATCGCGCAGCAGGGCCACCACTTCGCCTTCGGAACGACCGCGCTGGCACTGATCTTCATACAGGATCACCTCGTCGAACGCATCGCCCAGGATTTCAGTCTGGCGGCGGATGTCAATGTCGCGGCGATCGCCCGCACCACTGATGACGACGCTGCGCTTTTTCGCGGGAATCGCGTCCACTGCCTGCACCAGCGCGGCAATCGCATCAGGGTTGTGCCCATAGTCGGCGATCAGCTTGGCGCCGCGGTAGTCGAACATGTTGAAACGCCCGGGCGCGGTAGCGGCATCATTGCGGAAGGTGTTCAAGGCCTTGTGCACAATGTCCCAATCGAGATTCAATCCCCACGCGGCGCCGATGGCCGCCATGGCATTGTCCACCTGGAAGGCAATGGTGCCGCCCATGGTCAATGGAATTTCTTTCAGGTCGAATTTCTGCTCGCGCTTGCCTTCGGCGGCAACAATGGATTTTCCTTCCACGAAAATCACGCGGCGGCCCTGGGCGCGATGTGCGGCGATGACCGGATGATTCTTGTCCGCGGCAAAAAAGGTGACACTGCCGGGACAGACGGGCGCCATTCTCGCCGTGATGGGGTCGGCCGCGTTCAGCACGGCCATGCCGGTTGGTGACACGTTCTGCACGATGACGCGCTTCAATACCGCAAGATCTTCTACGGTGTCGATGAAGGCCAGACCTAAGTGGTCGCCCACGCCGATATTGGTCACGACCGCTACATCGCAGCGGTCGAAGCCGAGTCCTTCGCGCAGCACACCGCCGCGCGCCGTTTCAAACACGGCCGCATCGACGTCCGGATGCATCAGCACGTTGCGCGCGCTCTTCGGTCCGCTGCAGTCACCGGTATCGATGCGCTTGTTGCGGATGTAGACACCGTCGGTGGAGGTCATGCCCACACGCAGGCTCTTGGTCTCCAGCATGTGCGCAATCAGGCGCACTGTCGTTGTCTTGCCGTTGGTTCCGGTGACAGCCACGACCGGAATTCGGCCGTTGTCGCCGTCCTTGAACATAGTGGAAACGATCGCTTCTCCGACCGCACGGCCCTTGCCGAACGACGGCTGCAGATGCATGCGCAGCCCCGGCGCCGCATTCACCTCGACAATGCCGCCACCCTGCTCTTCCAGGGGCTTCAGCACAGTCTGGCACACGACGTCCACGCCGCAGATATCGAGCCCCACTGTCTGCGCCGCCTCTATCGCCCGCGCTGCTACGGCGGGATGCACATCGTCGGTGACATCGGTGGCAGTGCCGCCGGTACTGAGATTGGCGTTGTTGCGCAGGATGACGTGCACGCCCTTGGGCGGAATGGTGTCCAGGGCATATCCCTGGCCGGCGAGCACCGCCTGCGCGATCGCATCGACGCGAATCTTGGTCAGCGACGTTGCATGGCCGTCGCCGCGTCGGGGATCGCGGTTCACTTCATCAATCAATTCCTGGACGGTAAGCTTGCCGTCGCCGATCACCTGAGGCGGCGCGCGGCGCGCGGCCGCGACCAGTTGATTGCCCACCACCAGCAACCGGAAATCGTGGCCGCTGATATAGCGCTCTACAATCACGTCCGAGCTGATTGCAAAGGCAGCCTCATAAGCCGCAAAGACTTCGTCGCGCGTCTTGATGTTGACAGCCACGCCTTTACCTTGGTTGCCGTCGCGCGGCTTCACTACCACCGCCGCGCCGATCTCGCAGGCTGCCTTCCAGGC
>JAQSWC010000168.1 GCA_029266815.1 Paucimonas sp. | reverse complement strand
CGCCACTAGAACCGGATGGGCACACAGATACTTCCGTGGATAAAACCGGGTTTCGCGACGCGCTATTCCGTAATCTCGCAAAAAAACGAAATCACACCGACAGCGTATCCGTCTCAAGCAATTCCCATCCGTCGATACGCCAGCTTCCATCGGGCTGGCGCTCCATTTCGTAGATCACCAGCCAGACATGATTGTTCTGATCGGTAATCCGAACTGTCTGAGTCACCTCGCCCTCATCGCTTTCAGCCGCCAGGTAAATAGCCCGCAAATGGCGATAGAGCGGGTCATATTCCTCTTCAATCAGGCGGAGCAGATTCTCGGGTGAACCGAGCTCCCTGCGCACAGCAGGCGTCGTCAATGCAAAAGCGAGATTTGCATTTCCGGTTTCCAGCGCCTCGATCTGCGCCCGTACCACTGCCTCGATGGCAGCCGCATTGCGGGCATCGACCGTCTCGGCATGAGCCGAAGCCAGGCATATTGAAGCTAACACTCCGGCAATGCATTTCCTGCCTGCACTCAACATCTTTCCGCCTTATCAAGGTCAGTGCAATGAATCACGCACATCAGGTCCAATTTTATTCACTCATCAAACGATCACGTGGCAATGCCGATCAAAAAACATCATCAGCAAGCCTGTTCGAGTCATCCGCACCTTCGACAATTGCGATTGAATGCGCCGACGACAACGGCAATACATGTCTGGCAAAAAATAGCGCCGTCGCAATTTTCGCCCGACAGAAAGATGCGTCGCCAGTACCGGCCTGAAGAAGGCGTTCCGCCGCGAGCGCCGCACGCGCCATCTGCCACCCGCCGATCACAATACCGGCCAGCTTCAGGTAAGTTACGCCGCTGGCGAGAACTTTCTTTGGTTCGGACTTTGCATTGGCAAGAATGAATTCCACAGTCTTTTCAAGGGCTGCACGTCCTTCGCTCAAGCGAATGCCGCACGCCTTGATATCCTCCAAAACCGCTGACTTCAACTGGGTTTCCGTTTCCGTGATGCGCGCAATCACGTCACGAACTGCAGCGCCGCCATCCCTGACAGTCTTGCGCCCGACCAGATCGTTCGCCTGGATCGCCGTCGTGCCTTCATAGATGGGAAGGATGCGTGCATCGCGGTAAAACTGGGCCGCGCCGGTCTCTTCGACGAATCCCATGCCGCCGTGCACCTGCACGCCGGTCGATGCCACGTCCACCGACATCTCGGTGCACCACCCTTTCACCACCGGCACCATCAATTCATAGAACGCGCGCTGGCGATTGCGTTCGCTTTCTTCAGGATGATGATGAGCGAGATCGAAAGCGGCAGCCGTGACATAAGCCAAGGCGCGCCCGGCCTCGGTCTGCGCGCGCATGCTCATCAGCATGCGCCGCACGTCGGGCTGGCGGATAATCGGCGCAGCACTGGTCCCGCCGTCCGGATCGCGAGACTGGATGCGGTCTTTCGCATACTGCACCGCCTTCTGGTAGGCGCGCTCGGCCAGCGCCAGGCCTTGCACGCCCACAGCAAAGCGCGCCGCATTCATCATGATGAACATGTACTCCAGCCCGCGGTTTTCCTCACCGATCAACGTGCCGATGGCGCCGCCGTGATCGCCGAATTGCAATACCGCGGTGGGGCTCGCCTTGATACCGAGCTTATGCTCGATCGACACGCACTCCACATCATTGCGTTCACCGAGGCTGCCATCCGCCTTCACCAGTATCTTCGGCACGATGAACAGCGAAATGCCCTTCACGCCCTCCGGCGCATTCGGCGTTCGCGCCAGCACGAAATGGATGATGTTCTCCGCCATGTCGTGCTCACCGTAGGTGATGAAAATCTTGGTGCCTGAAAGCTTGTAAGTGCCGTCGCCCTGCGCCACGGCGCGCGTGCGGATCAGCGACAAGTCGGAACCGGCCTGTGGCTCGGTCAGGTTCATCGTGCCGGTCCATTTACCGGAAATCAGGTTGGGTATGAAGGTCTGCTGCTGCTCTTCGGTGCCGGCAGTCATCAACGCTTCGATTGCGCCGTCAGTCAGCAACGGGCACAAGGCAAAAGAAAGGTTGGCCGAGTTCAGCATCTCTATGCAAGGCGTTGCCACCAGCTTGGGCAAGCCCTGCCCGCCGAATTCGGGTGGGTGCTGCACACCTTGCCAGCCAGCTTCGGCAAAGGACTTGAACGCCTCCTTGAAACCCTTGGTGGTAGTCACCTTGCCGTCGGCCCAGGTGCTGGGCGCCTTGTCGCCTTCATGATTCAGCGGCGCTATCACTTCGCTGCAGAATCGCGCGTTCTCTTCCAGCACCGCCTCCACCGTGTCCGCCGTCGCCTCCTCGCATCCGGGCAAGGTATTCACCTTGGCCAGCCCCGCCAGTTCGTTGATGACGAACAGCATGTCTTTGATCGGCGCGGAATAACTCATCGGATACCCTCAAAAAAATCGGACAGGATGGCGATAACTATCGCACATCCTGTCCGTGTTTGACCCGCTTTGTTGCGTGTCGCTGTTGCGCTTTTATCGGCGCGGCATTCAGCCTGCCGTCAGCCCAGTTCCTTCACCAGTTCAGGCACGATCTCGAACAGGTCACCGACAATGCCGTAGTCGGCTACCGAGAAAATCGGCGCTTCGGCATCCTTGTTGATCGCGACGATGACCTTGGAATCCTTCATGCCGGCCAAATGCTGGATCGCGCCGGAAATGCCGACCGCGACATAGAGCTGCGGCGCGACGATCTTGCCGGTCTGTCCGACTTGCCAGTCGTTCGGCACGTAACCCGCATCGACGGCGGCACGCGAGGCGCCCATTGCCGCACCCAGCTTGTCGGCCAGCGGTTCGAGAATCTTGAAATTCTCGCCCGAGCCCATGCCGCGTCCACCCGAGACGATAACCTTGGCTGCCGTCAGCTCAGGGCGGTCGGACTTCGCCAGCTCGCGTGAGACGAAACTGGATTTGCCGGAGTCGGCTACCGGCGTTACGTTCTCGACTGCCGCCGAGCCGCCACTTGCCGAAGCTGCATCGAAACCGGTGGTACGCACCGTGATCACTTTCACCGGATCGGACGACTGCACGGTAGCGATCGCATTGCCGGCATAGATAGGACGCTCGAACGTGTCCGGCGAATCGACCTTGCTGATTTCCGAAATCTGGGCAACGTCGAGCTTCGCCGCCACGCGCGGCAGAATGTTCTTGCCATAGGCGGTAGCGGGCGCGAGGATGTGCGAATAGCTGCCTGCCAGCGCAAGCGCCTGGGCAGCAACATTCTCGGCCAGGCCGTTGGCGAACTGCTCCGCATCCGCGACCAGGACCTTGGTCACGCCTGCGATCTGCTTCGCCGCATCGGCCGCGGCGCCGCAATGGTGTCCCGCGACCAGCACGTGAACTTCGCCGCCGCATTGAGCAGCCGCGGTAACGGTATTGAGCGTGCTTCCCTTGAGCGAAGCATTGTCGTGTTCTGCGATGACGAGTGCTGTCATGTTCTTGTCCTTTAGATGACTTTCGCTTCGTTCTTCAGCTTGGCAACCAGAGTGGGCACGTCGGGCACAATCACGCCTGCCGTGCGCTTCGCCGGTTCGCCCACCTTCAGCGTCTTCAGGCGCGGCGCCACGTCCACGCCCAGTTCTTCAGGCTTTACCGTATCGAGCTGTTTCTTCTTGGCCTTCATGATATTCGGCAGCGTCACGTAGCGTGGCTCATTCAGGCGCAGGTCGGTAGTGACCACGGCCGGCAGCGTCAGCGATTCTGTTTCCAGGCCGCCGTCCACTTCGCGCGTCACCACCACCTTGCCGTCCTCAACCACGACCTTCGACGCAAAGGTTGCCTGAGGCCAGTCGAGCAATGCGGCGAGCATCTGGCCGGTCTGATTGCAGTCATCGTCGATCGCCTGCTTGCCGAGAATAATCAGTTGCGGCTGCTCTTTGTCGGCCAGCGCCTTCAGCAGCTTGGCCACCGCCAGCGGCTGCAGCTCGGCATCGGTTTCCACGAGGATCGCACGGTCGGCGCCGATCGCCATTGCGGTGCGCAGCGTTTCCTGGCATTGCGTAACGCCGCAGGAAATGGCTACCACCTCGGTCACCTTGCCGGCCTCTTTCAGGCGGATCGCCTCTTCAACCGCAATTTCGTCGAAGGGATTCATCGACATCTTGACGTTGGCAATATCGACACCGGAGGCATCGGATTTCACGCGCACCTTGACGTTGTAGTCAACCACACGCTTGACGGGAACCAATACTTTCATCGATCAGTCCTGGATAGGTAAGTGAAACAGGCGGAGATTATAAGAGAGAATGCGTGGCGGCCATTTGATCCGGTCGCTTCCTGCTCAACGATGCGGCAATCAAGGCAACGAACCGCGTCTACTTGCGGCGCATGAAGAATACAAATTCCTTGCCCTGCTCTTCGAATGACAGGAGGTCATTGCCGGTCTGCCGGGCAAAGGCATGAAAGTCGCGCACCGAATTCTTGTCGGTGGCAACCACCTTCAGCACATCGCCCGTCAGCATATCGGCCAGGGCCTTCTTGGTCTTGAGTATCGGCAGCGGACAAGCCATGCCGCGCGCGTCGAGTTCCTTGTCAAACTCCATGGCAACACTCTTTCGACATAAGGGTTCGATCAATCTGCTATCAGGAAAAGCGGTGATCAGACCCGCTCTTCCACCCACTTCGACACGTCCTGCAGCGCCTTCGGCAAACCGCTCGGATCAGTGCCGCCGGCCTGCGCCATGTCGGGACGTCCGCCGCCCTTGCCGCCGACCTGCTGGGCGACGAAGTTGACCAGCTCGCCGGCTTTCACTTTCGATGTCGCGTCGGCAGTTACACCGGCAATCAGACTGACCTTGCCGCCATTCACCGATGCCAGCACGATGGCCGCAGTCTTCAGCTTGTCCTTCAGCTTGTCCATTGTCTCGCGCAGTGCGTTGGCGTCCGCGCCTTCCAGCGTGGCAGCCAGAACCTTCAATCCCTTGATATCCACTGCCTTGGCAAGCAGCTCATCGCCTTGCGCCGACGCCAGCTTGCCTTTCAACTGAGCGAGTTCTTTTTCCAGCGAACGCACCTGGTCGAGCACGCCGCCGATGCGGGACGTGATTTCGGCAGGAGTCACCTTCAGTGTGCCCGCCGCCTGACTCACTGTCGACTCAAGCGATTGCAGATAGGCAAATTGTCGCCCGTGACTGCTTCCACGCGGCGGATGCCGGCAGCAACACCGCCTTCGGACACAATCTTGAACAGCCCGATGTCGCCGGTGCGCTGCACGTGAGTACCGCCGCAGAGTTCGCGACTGGAGCCGATGTCGAGCACACGCACGCTGTCGCCGTATTTTTCGCCGAACAGCATCATCGCGCCGCTCTTCTGTGCTTCGTCAATCGCCATCACGCGGGCCTGCGTCGCATGGTTGGAAAGAATCTCGGCATTGACGAGAGCCTCCACCTTTCGGATCTGCTCGGGCGTCATGGCGCCGGTGTGGGCGAAGTCGAAGCGTGTACGCTCCGCGTTCACCAGTGAGCCCTTTTGCTGTACATGTGCGCCGAGCACTTCACGCAGCGCCTTGTGCATCAGGTGCGTTGCGCTGTGGTTGCGCACGATCTTCGCGCGCTTCTCGGAATCCACGCGGGCATCAACCACATCGCCGACCTTGATCGTGCCCTCCGCCACGCTGCCATGGTGGCCAAACACATCGGCCTGCACCTTAATCGTGTCTTCGACGATGAAGCGTGATGCCGCATTGCGCAGCTCGCCGGTGTCGCCGACCTGGCCGCCGCTCTCGGCATAGAACGGCGTGTGATCGAGCACGACCACCGCGTCGTCGCCGGGATTCGTCTGCTGCACTGAGGTGCCATCAACGTAGATCGCGGTCACCGTTGCAGTCTCATGGATCAGTTTTTCGTAACCGTGGAAGGTCGTTGCGCTGCCGCTGTATTCAAGGCCCGCTGCCATCTTGAACTTGCCGGCTTCGCGTGCACGCTGACGCTGCTCGTTGAGCAAATCATTAAAGCGCGTTTCATCTACGGTCACGCCACGCTCACGGCAGACATCAGCGGTGAGGTCGACAGGGAAACCGTAGGTGTCGTGCAGCTTGAAGGCAGTATCGCCATCGATCTGCTTCGCACCGGCTCCCAGCGCCTTCTCGAGAATTTCCATGCCATTGGCGATGGTGCGGAAGAAGGCTTCCTCTTCCTGTTTCAATACTTCCAGTGCGCGCTGTCCGTTCTGACGCAGTTCCGGGTAGGCCTCGCCCATCTCATTCACGAGTGCCGGCACCAGCGAATAAAAGAAAGGCTTGCGTGCGCCAAGCTTGTAGCCATGGCGGATTGCGCGGCGGGCGATACGGCGCAGCACATAGCCACGACCTGCATTGCCAGGAATGACACCGTCCACGACCGTGAACGTGCAAGCGCGGATATGATCAGCAATCACTTTCAGCGATGGCGATCCGCGGTCGCAGTTGCCTGCGCCGGCTTCATCCACTGCCTTCTTCGCTGCATTGATCAGGCTGACAAAAGTGTCGATCTCGTAATTGCCGTGCACATGCTGCAGTACGGCGGTAATGCGCTCCAGGCCCATGCCGGTGTCGACTGAGGGCTTGGGCAGCTTGTGCATCACGCCTTCCTCGTCGCGGTTGAACTGCATGAAGACGTTGTTCCAGATTTCGATGTAGCGGTCGCCGTCTTCGTCGGGCGAGCCCGGAGGACCGCCAGGAATATGCGGACCGTGGTCGTAGAAAATCTCGGTACAAGGACCGCAGGGACCGGTGTCGCCCATCATCCAGAAGTTATCCGAGGCGTAGCGCGCACCCTTGTTGTCGCCGATGCGCACGATACGTTCGGCCGGCACGCCCACCACCTTGTTCCAGATTTCGTAAGCCTCGTCGTCTTCCGCATACACGGTGACCCACAGCTTCTCCGTGGGCAGCTTGAAGACTTCGGTCAGCAGCTCCCACGCGTAAGTGATGGCATCGCGCTTGAAGTAATCGCCGAAGCTGAAGTTGCCCAGCATCTCGAAGAAAGTGTGATGACGCGCCGTATAGCCAACGTTTTCCAGGTCGTTGTGCTTGCCACCGGCGCGGATGCACTTCTGCGAGGTCGTTGCGCGCGTATACGGACGCTTGTCGAAACCGAGAAACACGTCCTTGAACTGGTTCAT
>JAQSWC010000167.1 GCA_029266815.1 Paucimonas sp. | reverse complement strand
CACGATCACTTCGATCCAGAACAAGCTGGCCGTTGCTGAAATGGGAAGGCAATCCGGCGTGATCGAAGTTCGCCTGCAAGGCAGCGATCCGGCGCTGACGGCGAATATTCTGGGCGAGATCGCTCGTGAGTACGCCCGTCAGAACGAGTCCCGCAAGGTCGAGGAGGCGGAAAAGTCGCTTACCTACCTCAACAAGCAATTGCCCCAGTTGAAAACCGAACTGGAACAGGCAGAAGCAAAACTTAATTCATTCCGCAATACGCACGGCACCATCGATCTGGGCGAAGAAGCCAAACTGAGCCTGCAGCAGTCGGCCAATGCCAAAATGCGCAAGCTCGACCTCGAGCAGAAGCGCACCGAGCTGCTGTCCCGATTCACTGAAAACCATCCTGTCGTCATCGGCGTGAACAGCCAGATCGCGGAAATCAACCGCGAACTCAAGAAAGTCGATGCGCATATTCGTACCCTGCCGCTGCTGGAGCAGGATATCCTCCGCCTCAACCGCGAGATGCTGGGCGTGCCGGTATATGCCGCCATCCCGCACAGCAAGACGCAGAAGGATATGTTTGCGCAGCTCGGCCACAAGTCGCGCGGATTGCCGGTGCTGGCCAACGTATCGTCGACCGATGCCGCCATCGAAAGCCTGCGCAACTTCCGGGCTGCGATGCTGCATTCACTGGCGCAGTCGAAGAACAACATCGTGTTGATCGCCGGCCCGACGCAGGGCATGGGCAAGACCTTCGTTTCCGTTAATCTCGCAGCCATCATGGCGGCAAGCGGCAAGCGCGTGCTGCTGATCGACGGCGACTTCCGCAACGGCCACCTGCATCGCTACTTCGACCGCGGCCGCCATAACGGTTTCTCCGACTACCTGACCGGCGCAGCCCGCATGGAGCAGATCATCCATCGCAATGTGGCCGAGAACATGGATTTCATTCCCACCGGCACCTTGCCGCCGAACCCGTCCGAACTGCTGTTGCGCCCCGCGGTGGGCTCCATGCTGCAGGCATTGTCGGCGCAGTACGACCTGGTGCTGATTGACGGTTGCCCGATCCTGCCAGTGGCTGATTCCCTGATTCTCGGTGCCTACGCTGCATCCATTTACGTGGTTACCCGAGCCGGCACCACCACGCCGGGCGAGATTTCGGAGTCGCTCAAGCGCCTGCACCAGGCAGGGCTTGCAACGAAGGGTGTTCTCTTCAACGATCTCGAATCCAAACCGGGGCGTTACGGTTACGGCTATACCTACGGACGCTACCACCATACCCAGCATCGGCTCGATGACCAGCCGCCGCCGATGATCGAGGCATCGGCCGCCTGATAGACCAGGCACCTGGAACGCCCGTTGCTCCACTTGTCACGAGCAGCGGGAGTCCAGATGAATAAATCATGTAGTTCAGGAGAGCAAGTATGACTCAGACGGCGGCTGCCGCGGAGAGGCGGCACGTGCACGACCCGGATTCTGCCGTGAAAAAGCAGGGTGCCGATCTGACCGTGGCCTGTTATCACAATGATGTGCCCGATTTTATCGACGCAGAGCTTCAGCGTTTGTATTCCAGCATTTATTCCTCGTTGCAGCAGTATCGTGTTTACGCCGACGACGCAGACACGAGTACCTACATCCTCCGCGAGAACGGAAAGATCGCGTCAATCTTTCTTTTCAAGAAGCAGGGCAATCGGGTGCGCGTGCTCAATGAGGTTGTGGCGGTCAGCGAAGAGGATATGCGCCGCTTCGCCATGTACGTTTTTTCTACTTTTCCCGAAATTTCAGCAGTTTTCTTCAAGGCAGTCAGAACGGATGTGCGCCGCTTGCCGTATCCATTTCAGCGCGCTAATCATCTGGAAGATATTGTCGTCACGCTTCCCGCTACGGTCGAGCAGTATTACGAAAAGCTGGGGAAGGGAACCAAGCGCAACATGAAGCGCCACATTTCACATCTGAATGCGCAGTTCCCAGACATGCAATTCGAGGTGCAGATTCAGGAGGAGATCGATCGCGACACCATCGCCGCGATCGTCGCAATGAATCGTGCTCGCATGGCCGGCAAAAACAAGATCTCGCTCATCGATGATGCGGAAACGGAACGCATCACGCAGCTTGCACACCAGTGTGGACTGGTAGGGGCCATCCGTATCAATGGCCGCATCTGCGCCGGTGCAATCAGTTTCCGTAGCGGCAGCGATTTTTTCCTCAATGTGATAGCGCATGATCCGTCGTTCGACCAGTACTGGCTGGGCACCTTGTGCTGCTACTGGACAGTCTGCGAAGCCATCACGCGTTCTGCGCGTGAGTTCCATTTCCTCTGGGGACGCTACGACTACAAGCTGATGCTGCGAGGCGAAATCCGCGAGCTGGACAACGTGGCCATCTATCGCTCCAGACTGGCAGTCGTTGCCAATTTCTGGACCGCGCTGAGTTTTGCCGCGCGCGGCTGGCGCAGGCAGCTTTCGCTGAGGCTGCGCAGCGCCAAGCGCGAAGTGGGAAGCGGTAGCCGATTCCTGCAGTTGGGTCGCAGGCTCACACGAAATCCCGATTGATTCCAAACCTTGTGCGCCCGGGGCCGACGCCCGGCTAATGCAGAAAACCACAATAGGACACTGAAATGAAACAGAAAACCATCCTGGTGACAGGTGCATCCGGTTATATCGGCTCGCATACCTGTATCGAACTGATCGAAGCCGGCTACTCCGTAGTGGCAATGGATAATCTGTGCAACAGTTCCCGCGAATCCCTGCTGCGCGTCGAACAGATCACAGGCAGTTACATACCGTTCTATCAGGCCGACGTGCGGGACAAGCGGACCGTGCGCAACATTCTTCGCGAGCACGACGTGCAGGCCGTCGTGCATTTCGCGGGACTGAAGGCTGTGGGTGAATCGGTAGAGAAACCGCTCGATTACTTCGACAACAATGTCAACGGCAGCCTTGCGCTGTTGCAGGCCATGACCGAGCTGCAGATTCGCCGCTTTGTCTTCAGCTCCTCGGCCACCGTGTACGGCGATCCGGAAACCGTGCCGATTTCCGAGAACGCAAAACTGGGAGTGACCAATCCCTATGGCCGTACCAAGCTGATGGTGGAACAGATGCTGGAAGACTTGCAGCAGTCTGATCGATCCTGGGCAATCGGCGTGCTTCGTTATTTCAATCCGGTCGGCGCCCACGAGAGCGGCCGTATCGGCGAAGATCCGCGCGGCATTCCGAATAACCTGATGCCCTATGTCGCGCAGGTTGCCTGCGGGCGGAGGGAAAAGCTGTCGGTGTTCGGCGGCGATTATCCGACGGTAGACGGTACCGGGGTGCGCGACTACATTCACGTCGTCGACCTGGCCAAGGGCCATGTTGCAGCGCTGGACCGCATTTTCGACCAAGGCGACAGCTTCACGGTGAACCTGGGTACCGGCAACGGCTATAGCGTGTTGCAGATGGTGCGGGCGTTCGAAGAAGCGAGCGGATGCACGATACCTTTCCAGGTCGTAGCTCGGCGACCGGGCGACGTGGCGGTCTGCTATGCAGACGCCGCAAAGGCCAGGGAGCTGTTGGGATGGAAAGCCGATAAAGCCCTGGCTGACATGTGTGCAGACCAGTGGCGATGGCAGTTCGGCAATCCGCAGGGCTATGAATCCGACTCGGCTGTTTCAGATACGGAAAAAGCCGCTTGAATGAACGCTAAGAAAAAATAAAAAGCGGCAAGGTCCGCAATTTTCCAGGGAAATCAAGCCGGAATACGAACGCAACGTTCGTATTCCGGCTTTTTTCATGCTCAAAATAAAAATTTACAGTTGAAAACAAATTCCTTGTGGAACCTTTTTCTAAGGGGCAAGTCAGTGGCATAGGGCTTGTTGCAGTGTTGAGCAAGCTCAAGAAGTAGTCGAAAAACAAGATGCCTGCCGTCAACGTTAAAGAAATGAAATTTCCCAGCGAAGACGAAAGTAACAGGTTTGACATCTCGCTTTTCGACAGACTCGCAGGTCTGCAAAGAACAGACACCACGGCGCGAGCTGCTTAAGGATCTATTCGTATTAGACGAAAGAATCGTTCATTTGGAAATGAACGAGCGGCCACGCTTTTGCCAAATTTTTATAAACGGAGTATCGATTGAAGCGCATAGCCTATTCCCCCATTTATCTTGCCATCATGGCGCTTGCCGCATGCGGAGGAGGCGGAGCCAGTGGAACCGGCAGCCCGGCCTCAACCGTGTCAGCGGACACCAGCGTGACTACCACGCCGCCGCCTTCGACAAATACGGTTGCATCCGACGCAGTCGCCTCAGATGGCGCGGAGAACCCCACCTTGACCGCGGCGGCAATCATTACGTCGAGAAGCGCACCGGTTGGGCAAAACGGCGCGGACTATGTGCAAACATTCGCCGACGACTTCAATTCCTTCAACACCACGGCCTGGAACGACCGCATCTGGTATGAGACGGCGAATGCCACCAAAAACTACACCGTCTCGAACGGCACGTTGAAGATCTGGCCGCAAAGGGATTCAACCGGCAAATTCTTCAACCGCACGATCGATACCGATGGCAAGTTCTCTCAAACCTACGGTTATTTTGAGATTCGTGCCAAGCTGCCAAAAGGCAAGGGAACGAACCCGTCTTTCTGGCTGTTCAACCATCCGGGCACGGCACGTCCTGAAATCGACATCATGAAGGCATTTCCTGGTGCAAGCGGATGGGGCACAACTGATTCCAGCGGAGTTCGTCGTCCGACAGCCTATGGCATGACAATTTGGAACGGCAGCGGTGCCCAGGTCGGCAACAAGATGCTGACAACCGTCGACCTTTCCGCCGCATACCATGTGTATGGCCTGAAGTGGGAAGCCGGCAAGCAGACCTTCTATTTCGACGGCAAACCGGTCTATAGCGTCAACACCTCCATGTCGACCCCGATGTATCCGTCACTGAACCTGTGGTTCGGCGGCATCAGCGGCACGCCAGATTCCAGCACACCGACTGGCTCGGGCAATTCGTTCGATATCGATTACTTCAAGGCATGGAGATTCAATACCGTCTCGACGACGCCGACACCGACGCCCACGCCAACACCGACGCCCACCCCAACACCGACGCCAACCCCGACACCCACACCCACACCGACTCCGACTACCTCAACAGGCGGCCCGGTAGGCTATGTATTCTGCGCGAAGGAAAATGCAAGCTGCGCCGTATCCGGTAGCAATAGCGTTGCTTATGGTGCCAAGGGTGCATTCAATTACAAGAACCTTACCGGCAGCACTGCATGTACCAATACTGTCTTCGGTGATCCTATCGTTGGCACGGCGAAATCTTGTTACTACAAACCGAATGTAGTGTCTGCACCGACACCGACACCGACGCCTACCCCGACGCCGACGCCCACCCCGACACCAACACCGACACCCACCCCAACTCCTACGCCAACACCGACACCGACACCGACACCGACAACTTTGTCACCGTTCGGTCAGGACGCATCGTTGTACACATTGGCCTTCAACGATGAGTTCGACAGCTTCAACACTGCCCGATGGAATGACAAGATCTGGTACGAAACTGCGCCGGCCACAAAGAACTACACGGTCGAGGACGGCAAGCTGAAGATCTGGCCGCAGAAGGATGCCTCAGGCAAGTTCTTCAACCGCACGATTGATACTGACGGCAAGTACTATCAGACGTATGGTTACTTCGAAGTGGAAGCCAAGCTC
>JAQSWC010000001.1 GCA_029266815.1 Paucimonas sp. | reverse complement strand
ATAAAGCGCTGGATGGTGGCAGATCGCTGATGATCTATACCTATACCTTCGAAGTGGGACCGAAAGTCCTGCGCTGGCTGATCGAGCCGGTGGTGAGGCGTCTGTTCGACCGGCAGACGCTTCGGCGTTTCACACGTCTACAAAGATACCTTGCCGAACACACCGCGGAAATCGAAAGATGGCAGCAGTGCCTATCCGAGCAAGAAGGACAGACATGAGTCCCGCTGACATCCGCTGGATGCGGTTTTCTCTTGCCACGTTATGGCTCGCAACAGGCATAGTCACTTTGTTTCTCTACCCCAAAGAGGAAAGCTACACACTGCTGGCAAGAGCGGGCTTTTTCGGTACGTTTGCGGACGTCGCCTTATACGGTGGCGCGCTGGCAGATATGGCGCTCGGTGTGATGACGCTTTCGGTACGCCGCAAATGGCTCTGGGCGCTGCAGGCATTCCTGATCATCCTCTACACGCTCGTCATCACCATTCGCCTGCCCGAGTTCTGGATTCATCCTTTTGGGCCGATCCTCAAGAATCTGCCCATATTTGCACTGCTGTGGCTGCTGTACAAGAACGACGAGGAAAGGGTATGAGCCTGTACCTGACGCTCAAATGGCTGCATATTGTTTCCAGCGTGCTGCTGGTGGGTACCGGCTTCGGCAGTGCGTTCTATCTCTACTTCATTCACCGTACGCACAATACCGTGGCAATCGCCGAAGTATCCAGGCTGGTCGTGCGTGCCGATTTCTGGTTCACCGCACCGGCCGTCATCATTCAACCGCTGACCGGCTTTGCCATGATGTCGATCGCCGGTTATCCGTTCAGCCAGCCGTGGATCATGTGGTCGCTGGTGCTGTATGCAGTAGCCGGCGCATGCTGGTTGCCTGTTGTGTGGTTGCAGATAAAAATGTCCAGGATGGCTGCTCAAACGGTCATGGCCGGTGAAAAACTTCCCGACCGGTATTGGAAATATGCGCGTTATTGGGAATGGCTCGGGTATCCGGCGTTCGTTTCCACGCTGATGATATTTGGACTGATGGTGTTCAAGCCATCCTTGTAATGGCAAACAGTGCCTTGCTTATTTGCAAGATCAAGGGCGTTGTGGATCTGCAATGTAATACGCCCGGAAGTTCCAGATGAAACCTTCCTGCGTTAGCAGGCACCGCAGCGATCAACCTCGCACGCGCTGTTCTCTCTCTATATAAAAAAGATCGAGAAACGTTCTGCCCTTCTTCCAGCTGCCAATTTCCGCACGGTGCCTGAAAGGCACCGGCAAACCCCGCCTCACCCGATCTTCATTCCTGTTATCGCTGTTTTATTCCCTCAAATCCTCGCTTTATTCCTTTCGGGGGTTCATTTTTTGTTCTCCTGATCCAGAATCGTCCCGGGATTGAAAGCGATCTCAAAGCTTTGATTCATATAAGAAACACGATTCATACCCAATAGGAGACAACCTTGAATACGTTATTCAGCATACGAAACATGGTGACATGGCATGTGGGTATTTTCCTGGGTGTCCTTGGTTCATCGGCTTATGCCTGTCCGGCACCGGAGACCGTGGCACTCAGCGCTGCATCCAAAATCGAAAACGTGCTTCCGCTACAAAGGCCGGTCTATGACAAGCCGACCGGTATCTCGACTTGCCCGTGGGGAATGTGGCCCTATTCGATTCCCGCTGTGAATGACACCTACGCTCGCAAGGTGCTGGCCATGACGCCGCCGCCGGCCGGGGCATTGGCGCCGGCGTGGCAGAGCAGCACGGTTTATCAGGCTGGACAGGTTGCTTCCTATAACGGCCGGAACTACAGGGCCAAGTGGTGGACGACTGCTGAAGTCCCCGGCGTGGCGGCAAGCGGCGTGTGGGAAGAAATGGGCGATGCCTACGGCAATCCAGCCGCCTGGTCGTCGAAGATCGCTTATGTGGGCGGCGCGAAAGTACTGTACGACGGGCTGATTTACCAAGCGAAGTGGTGGACCCAGGGAGAAATTCCGACACCGACTTCAACTACCTGGGCAGTCGTCGGTCTGCCGAATCCGAAATTTCCAGCCCTTTTCACACTCATCGTGAATGCAAAGGGGCAGGCCACCTGGCAAACCGACATATTCCAGGAAACCCAACAGGCGCGCAGCGATCGCTGGAAGCTGTACGTAAATGGTGTGGTGGTTCAGCAGGGCACCGTCACGCAAACGGAGACGAATGTCTGCCCGCCAACCAGCCCCGGCGCCTGCATTCCCGGCACCAGGCAATCAGGCGCGCTCACGATTCCGATCAAGATGACGGACCAGGTCAGCTTCTGGCTGTGCGCGGGCACTAACGTATGCCGTCCGACGCCGCGCATTACCTGGGCGCTGAAGGGCTATCCCCCTGCGCCATGACAGGCGCGCATTGCCCATGACTTTCACGGCATGCAGCCCCGGTTTCTTCAGGCGTGCCCGGAACTGACCCATAAGATGCCGGCACGTCTGAAGGTTTTCAGAAAGAGCAGCGCAAAAACGGTTATGCAGAAAAGAACCCATCATCTGACAAGGAGACACCATGAAAAGAACCATCATCAATAGCCTGATCCTCGGGTTGTCTGCCGGCATGCTGGCGGCATGCGGCGGCTCGGAGAATGACGCGGGCCGCCAGACGAAATTACTGGCCGACAGCGACATCGGATGTATGGCTCCGGCCTGGTCTGCCACGACCGCTTACAACGGCGGCGCCAACGTCAGCCGCAATGGCCGCGGCTACAAGGCAGCTTACTGGACACAAGGGCAAGACCCGTTAACCTACAGCGGTCCTGCCGGCAGCGGCCAGCCCTGGATCACCGGCTATACGTGTTCACCGACACCGACACCGACACCGACACCGACACCGACACCGACACCGACACCGACACCGACACCGACACCGACCAGTTGCGCACAATGGATACTCGGTAAAACCTATGTGGCCGGCGACAAGGTAAGCAACCGCGGCGGCTATTATCAATGCAAGGTGGGTGGCTGGTGCTCGTCGACCGCCACCGCCTATGAGCCGGGCGCGGGCTGGGCATGGGCCGAGGCATGGACGGCAATTCCTTCCAGCCAGTGCACGCCGACACCTACACCCACGCCAACGCCCACTCCGACTCCCACCCCCACTGCCTGTCCGGTGTGGTCATCCACGGTGGGCTACAACGCCGGCCAGTATGTGCGGTTGAACGGCAAGTTCTACCAGGCCAGTTATTACAGCCACGGCATCAATCCCGCCACGAATAGCGGCGCCCCGGGTAGCGGCTATCCCTGGACGACGGTATGGGGCTGTCCAGAGCGGCTTTGACTTCAACGCCGCAATGCGGCTGCCCGTCCGATAAAAATATCGCGGCGGGCAGCGGCAATGCTCGTGCAACAATAATGGCTGACCCGAACAATTCCGGAATACCCGCATGATTTCCGCCGTCGCACGCGAGCGCATTTCCCGCACGCTGTATTACGCACTGCGAGCCTTGATTCTCCTGACGCCTGCGCTGCTCGTGTGGCAGTACGTCGGCATGAACAAGGTGTTCGAGATCAGCCCGGCCAGCGGCCACAGGATCACCGTAAAAGATGACCGCACCTTCAGCGGCAACAGCGTCGCTGCCTTGAGCCGGACAGACAAGTCGGCAGTCATGGATTGCCGCATCGAAAAGAAGTATGAATGGCCGTTTTGCGACATGACCATCCAGCTCGCCGAACCGCCGGAAGGCGTGGATCTGAGTAGCTATGATTCCATGTCCCTCGATATCAAATACAGCGGTGCAGGGCCTGCCACGCTGCGGTTCTTCATCCGGAATTTCGAAGACGGCATCTCCAAGCCTTCCCGTTTTCGTTCCCTCAAGGTCAATGAAGCCGAGTTCGACGTGCCAAAAAATGGCCGCATTGATGTGCCGCTCAAGTACATCCGTGTGGCCTCATGGTGGCTTTCCGAGGAGCGGATTCCCCTCGTTCACTCGGATGCGCGCATCGACCGCGTGCCTTTCGTCGAGCTTTCCACTGCATCGCTGGCCCAGCCCGGGCATCACCGGATCGAGATGCAGTCGATACGGTTCCACGGAAAGTGGATCAGCCAGAAGGACCTCGCGATTGCCCTCGTCGTGGTATGGCTGCTGTTCGGCATCAGCAAGCTGGTGATGGATCTCATCGAGTTCAAGGTTCACCTGCGCACCGTCAAGCAACGCGTGAAGCATCTCGTCACAGTGCTAAGAGCACGGCAGGACAGCAATCTTGCCGGCCCCTACGCGGACGACCGCCCGCCCATGCGAAAGCGATCCCACGTGTTGCCCGACCCCTATGACGATCTCCCGGAAGGAAATGATCCGATAGCCGGCAACCAGCCAGCCGCGGCAACAGCCATGGCGGAAGGGCAGTCCGAGATACAGTTGATGGAGCCTCCTTCCACGGCTGGAGATTCAGATGAGAAGGCAAGGGCGGTGCGACAGGCGGGACGCCCGAACTACTTGCGCTGGATATCGGCCACGGTAGGCAATTCCGTGCGCTTCATCGCAGTTGAGCACATCATCTATTTCCAGACCGAGCAAAAGTACACGCGCGTTGTGCTGAGCGATTCCGAAGTCCTCATCAAGAAGTCATTGAAGGAACTGCTTACCGAACTCGACCCCGACCAGTTCTGGCGCATACATCGCTCGATCGTGATCAATGCACTGCAAATCCACAGCATCGAACCGAACAAGGCAGGACAACTGGTGATGAAGCTGAAGACCCGTAGCGAGCTGCTGCCGGTTTCGGATTCCTTCATGCGGCGAACCCGGCAGATGTAAGTTTCATGACATTGAAGGCGAAGGGATAAATGGTTAGCGCCGAAAGCGACAATGCCCGGTGCCGAACAAGTGTTCGCACCGGGCATGCATGTTCAGTCGCGCTTGGCTTTATTCAGTGTCAGCCCGCGCCGGCGAAGCCACCTTGTACCAATCAACCTTGCGTGTCGTAATCATCACGGCAGCGAGCACCGAGAACAGCAGGATGCTGCCCATCATCAGCGCATTGTCTTCCGAGCGTAGCAAGCCGAACAGCACGCCATAAAGAATCGTCAGGCCGGTGCCGAAACCGAAGCCGCGTTTCCAGTCGCGCAATACATAGGAGAGGTAAAAGCCGATCAACAGGATACAGGCGCCGCTCGCGATCAAGTAAGCTAGTTCGAACCGGATATGCTCGGATAGGCTTACCAGTAACAGGAAGAACAGCGCCAGCGCAAGGCCTACCAGCAGGTACTGCACCGGATGGATGGGTAGCTGTTTCAGCATTTCGAACAGGAAGAAGGCAGCGAAGGTGAGGGCGATGAAGAGGAGCCCGTATTTCACTGCGCGATCAGCTTGCGAATAGATATTCACCGGCTCGATGAAGCCGACGCTGAAGTGGTCCAGGTTTGAGACGGGCGCATGGTTTGCCGCGACAGCCGTTGCCGGCGCATTGGCGGCACGTTCGTTGGTCATCAGCTGTTGTTGCGCATTAGTGGCAAGCGCCGAGATATCCCATGTGGCAGCGAAGCCGTTCTCATCGATCTTTCGATCCTTCGGCGAAGGCATGAAGCGTCCGCCGAACTGTGGATGCGGCCACGATGATTTCAGCGTCACCACATTGTTCTTTGCCACGGGCGAGAACTGCAGGCGCTGGATGCCATCCAGCCCAATATTGAATGAGAACTTCACCGACAAGCCTGCCTTCCAGTTGTCCAGCGCAACTGGCGCATGCAAGCCGGCCTGGATCGAATCGAGCCCGGCGCCTTGCTCGAATTCGATTTTCCTTTCATTCCACTGCATTACCGGAATATTGCGAATGCCTCGTACGTCGTCAATCGTCAGCGCAACGAAAGGCTGGCCGACGGTAATGCGCGAATCCGTCTTGTCGCGTGGAAGGTTGTCGAGTGACGGCAATAGAAAATCTCCCGCCACCGCGAACTGGCCGCGATACACCAGCACCTTGTGTATGCCGCGGTAGCGATGGTCGGTATCGACATCGCCCTTGATCTGCAGGCCATTTGGGAATGCAAGGATCTTTTTCCTGATAGTGCGCTTCACGATTTTCTTGGTCTGCTTTTCCACATCCAGCACCTGTTCTTCTTCATAGGCATCGGTGTAAGGCACGACCAGCACCGGCCCGATCACGCCCTGTTCATGCACCGAATCCTGAGCAATGGAATGCACCGCCTGGTCGCGGTAAGCATTGCGTTCCGAGATAGTGGACTGGATCATCGAGAGCGGAATGCCGATGAGCGCCATCAGCACGGCAATGATGACTATTTTGATGAGGAGAGGTTTTTGCATGGCGGCGTCCTGAAGGAAGGTGAAGACGCGGCCAGTGTAGGAAGCCTCTGTGAAAGGAATATGCGTTTTGTGTGAAATTTGGGGACGGTTTTACTCGGAGGTACGAAATTTATACGGCTGTCTTGTCCGCTTCTCTCCTTCCCCTTCAGGGGGCGAAGGCGGGGTTTCGCAGAGCATTGCTCTGCGCCGTCGTAGCCGGAGCAGCTTGCAAGCTGCGAAGTGGCGGGCGAGGATGGGGATGGGGTCTGTGGCGTATAGCGAAACCCATCCCCACCCTAGCCCTCGCCTTGAAAGGGAGGGAACATGGCGCTACTTGCTGGCTAGATTTCTACCTGCGATTGATTACGAATAGCTGAGGGAGACAGCCTACCGCCCCTGAAAACTCGCCGGCAAATTCAAAACGGCAATCGCGCCTTGTTCCGGGTGATTAACCAGATAAGCATCGCCATCATGAAGATGCGCGACTTCGCGCACAAAGGCCAAGCCCAACCCGGTGCTTTTGCGGCCCGTGTCTGGTCTTGGCAGTGAATAGAACTTCTCGAAAGCACGCTCCAGCGCGTAGTCCGGCACACCCGGACCATGATCGCGCACTGATATCTCCGCGCGGCGGCCGGCGGCCCGCACCGCTACCTCAATCACGGAAGAGGCCGGTGAAAAATCCACTGCATTCGCCAGCTGGTTCACCAGCGCCTGCCGCAGCAGGAATCGGTTGCCTTCCACCACAATACCCGGGGCGCCCGCCGTTTCAATAACCAACTTCTTCACCCGCGCCGAATCATCCACTGCGTGCACTGCTTCCTTCAACAGGGCCAGCACATCAATGGATTCCACTTCATCAAGCATGCGCCGCTTTTCCAAAGTGGACAGCTCCAGCAAACGGTCTGCCAAATCCTGCAGTCGCTGCACCTGTTCGCTGATATTGGCGGTAAAACGTTCACGTTGCGCATCCGGCAAGGGCTCGCGCAGCAGCTCCGCCGCACCTCGAATCGCCGTGAGCGGGCTCTTCAGCTCATGGGTGAGTGCCTGCACATATTCCTCGGTAGGGCTGCGGTCGGTCAGCACATCGCGCACATCCCGCACGGCCGCCAGGCTCACTGCCTTGCTCCGCTGCCACAGCCGACCCGGCCGGCGGAAGCCTTCCTGCCGCACCACCTTGATCAAGTCCGAAGTCAGGCCGAACGGGCGGGTCAGCCAGATCGTCACTACAAGCACCAGGAACAGGAATGCGATGAAAGTGATCACGCCCACATACACCAGGTTTTCGCGCGCGGCAGCGATGAACGGCGATTGAGAAGCAGTGGGTTTGCCCACGCTCACCACGCCCGCTACCTTGCCCTCATGCCATATCGGCGCAGCGACGTACATCACCTTGAGGCCGTCAGGGTCCTTCTCGAAAACAGGCGAGGTGCGCGCGCCGTATTGGCCGGAAAGCGAGAGATACACATCGCGCCACTGGCTGAAATCCTGGCCCTCCGATCTGCCGGTGGAATCGAACAGCACCATGCCCCTGGCATCGGTAATGTAGACCTGCAGATCCATGCTGCGCTTGGTCTGGCGGTAAATGAGCGCCTCGAATTTTTTTGCATACGCATGGCGAAACGTCTCGCGCCAGCGCTCTATATCGATGGCCCCGTTCTGCATATCCGCTTCCACGGAGGCGGCCAGCAGGTGCGAGAAGTCCACCAGGGTTTCTTCTGCGGACTGGCGGTAAGCGGATTTCAAGTCATCGGCAATGCCCTTGAGCAGAAAGCCCACCACCATCGCAAACAGCACGATCACGCCAAAGAAGGTGCGCTTGCGTGCGCTCATGCCGGCGTTTTGAGGGAATAGCCGATGCCGCGATGCGTCTGGATCGCATCGTCATCCGCGCGAACGGCCTTGAGCTTTGAGCGGAGCTGCTTGATGTGCGCATCCACGGTGCGGTCCAGGCTCGATTCGGGATGATCCCAGGCTTTCTGCATCAGTTCCTCGCGCGAGTACACGCGGCCCGGCCGCTCCAGCAGTGTCTTCAGAAGCCGGTATTCGATTTTGGACAAGTCGAGCGGCATGCCGTGATAGGCAATGCTCTTCTTTTCATCATCCACCACGAAGGGCTGGTTGGCCGTGGACGCATTGCGCGCCGCCGACGACTCGGCCTTCCCCAGGCGGCGCAGCACCGTGCGCACCCGGGCGCACACTTCGCGCGGGCTGAACGGCTTGGAAATGTAATCGTCCGCGCCGATCTCCAGCCCGACGATGCGGTCCACTTCGCCGGAGCGCGCGGTGAGAAAAATCACCGGCATGTCGCTGATGCGCTGCATTTGGCGGAAGAGATCGAAGCCGTTGATGTCCGGCAGCCCCACGTCCAGGATCGCCAATGCAAAGTCCATATTGCCCATTGCCGCCAGCGCTTCCCGTCCGGTCGTGCGCCATACCGGCGCATAGCCGTCGGTGGAGAGCGCGTAGACCAGCGTCTCCGCGATGGCCGGCTCGTCTTCAACGATCAGGATGGGGGTGGGCATGGGGGGTGCAGCAATATAAGCCTGGAGTGAAGCGATATTACCAAACGGCCGCAGCAGCATACGTGTGCCTGTGGCTGAAAATTGCATGAATTCCCGTACAGCGCGCCGCTTTCGATACAAGCCGCCGGAGGAAGCGCGCGGAATTTATTGCCTAGTCGCCTGCTTCAGGAAAGATTCGGTGGCCGCATCCGCCGGATAAAACAATTCGATGCAAAGCTCATGAAGCGTGATGTCACGCGGGCTGCCGAACGTAGTAAGGGTGGTAAAAAGCGACAGCACATTTCCGCAGATATCGAGCACGCAGGGCACAAGCAGACCTGGTTCGTTGCCCGATGGCGCCCCCGTCGCCTTCAATGCCTGCACATTCGGATAGGCATTGATCTCATCTGAGAGCGCCATCAGTTCTTCATCGCGCACATCAAGCAGCAAGCGCTGCAGCACCTGGAGCAGGTAGCTTCCCCATTCATGGAAATTCTTCGTGTGCGCCGCGAATCCTTCGGGATGCAGGCTCGCTCTGAAGATATTCACCGTGGGCGTTTTCAGCTCTGCAGGCAGCAGGCTGATCAGGCTCGCGGCGGCCTTGTTGTGGAGAACCACATTCCACTGCCGGTCTAGCGCGACGCCTGGGTAAGGCTCGTGGGTATCGAGCAACCTCTGCACCGCGCTCTTCACCTGCGCCATGCGAGCCGAATCCAGCCCCTGCTCCGTATAACGCGGGGCATAGCCGGCCGAGAGCAGCCAGGCATTGCGGGCCCGCAGCGGCACATCG
The DNA here is from genome assembly GCA_029266815.1 of Paucimonas sp. Taxonomy (GTDB): domain Bacteria; phylum Pseudomonadota; class Gammaproteobacteria; order Burkholderiales; family Burkholderiaceae_D; genus JAQSWC01. Next base: position 10,640 of record JAQSWC010000001.1, on the reverse strand, counting down.
AGCTGCTCGGCGATGGCAATGAGCAATTCAACGCCGGGTTTCGACCGCCCGGTTTCCACAAAGCTGAGATGGCGCGGCGATATGCCGATGTCCAGCGCCAGATCCATCTGGCTCAGTCTTCTCATGGTTCGCCACTCGCGAATCAGCGAGCCGATTGTTCCCTTACGTCCTGACGCGCCCTGCAGGGCAACGCGTTCTTCAATCGCAGGTTTCAGGGTGTCGCCCAATTCTTTCCTCCTTGCAGGGACCGGTGTGCAATGCAGGGCACGCGTTTCGGCTGCGCCGAAAACTTCTGCAGCATTGTAATGAATGCTCATTATTCACGAAGCCGAACACCAAACCCATTACCTCGCAGGTAATCGACTTCATTCACATGGGAGACGACACTGCAATCCGGTCAACTCAACTGGAGATCATCATGTCAGCTTCCTCCCAAGTTTTTTCCCGGCACTCGCCCTCGTCCTTTTCAAGAAAAATCCTGCTGCTCGATGCAGTGACAGGCCTGCTGATGGGCATTGCCCTGATTGCAGGTAAGGGATGGCTCGCTCCCTATCTTGGCCTTCCTGAAAGCTTCATCGGCAGCGCAGGGTGGGTCCTGATCCCCTGCATGGCAATGATTGGATTCATCAGCCGAGCGGGAAGCGCGTCGAATCCGCCCAGTGCGATGGTATGGATCACGATACTGGGAAACGTTGTGTGGGTGGTGGCCAGCCTGCTTGCGGCAACCGTGTGGTTTGACCCAACCGGGCTCGGAACCGCGTTTATCCTGTTTCAGGCAGCAGTCGTGGCGGGATTTGCCGTACTGGAGTACCGGGGGATCGATACTTAGCCAGATTGAAGTGGACACATAGAACAATAAAAGAACAAGCGCCTACCGAGCAGTGCAAATCTGCTGGTAGGCGCCGGTCTGAATCGCTGCGACGTAGGGGGAATCAGAGCCTTTGCGACTGCAAGGATTCCTTGCGCGCCGCCATTTCCTGGCCTAGCTCCTCCAGGTCAATGCCCGCCTCTTCCGCCTCGGGGAACATCTCTTCTTCCTCTTCCTTGACGTGATGCTCGATCTGCTCGCCAAGCACCTTTACCTTCGCATCGAACAAGTCGTCCTCGGGCGACATCATCCGGATCTGCGCAATCAGTTCCTTGGCGCTTTGGTGCTCCACCACGGCTTCATCCACCAGTTCATCGCCTTCCTTCTTGGCTTCCTTGCGCACGGCCGGATAGAAAACCTCTTCCTCAAGAAGGGCGTGTATCTCCAGCTCGTCGCAGATCATGTCTGCGAGTTTCTTCTTGGTCGCGTAGGCGCGGTCGCCCAGTTCTTCAAACTCCTTGAAGGCGGCTTTCACGCGTTCATGGTCCGCAGCTAACAGTGCAACGGCGTCTTTCGGTTGGGTGTTGGCTTTTTTGTTCATGGCATTCCTTAACCGGTAATTAAAATGAGTGAAAACGTTTTACTAAAACTTTTCGATGTAAATCCGCACTGAAAGGCACAGTGCAGGTACAGGACGCTCATGTTCCTTGTGTAGAGCAGACAGCAAACAGCAAAAGACATGCCGCCAAATACTCGATCGACTGAGTTGGGTCATTCAATGGTTGAGTTTCAAGAGAAATTTCCTGTTGCTTCGTTCCGCAATGAAACAACAGGGAATTTCTCTTTTGGATTCAAGCCAGTCCACAATGGCGAATCAATCGGCTGTTTCTTTATATCTATTTGTGTTCACGGGAAAGAAGCACGTACCTTGTATCGCGGTACGTAGAACATTGCACTAAAACCATGCCAGGAAAGAAAAGCTACACACCGGCAAGCGCAAGCGATACCGCATGAAGCAGCAGCCCGACCAGCCCGCCCACCAGCGTGCCGTTGATGCGGATGTATTGCAGGTCTTTCCCTACATACTGTTCCAGCTTGCGTGATACGGTCTCTGCATCCCAGGTGCGGATCACGCGCGACACCAGGTCGGCAATGAATTCGCGGCGGGTAAAGATAAGCTCAGTGGTGAATTCGTGAATCCATTCATTCATCCTGGATTGCAACTGCGTGTCGTGCAGCAAGCCCTGGCTGAGAGAAAGTAATGCCTCTTCCAGGTGTGCTGCGGTGCGCGAGTCATCGGCCACTGCATCGGCTATCAGGCGGGTTCGTGCATTCTTCCAGAGGTCGGCCGCGTAATTGTGGAAAAGCGGTTGCTGGATCACATCCTGCAGAAAGGCGGCAATACGCGCTTCGTATTCGGGCGATGTCCGCAGGCGTTCAATCAGCGCATCCACCCACTCCTGAAAATGATGGCGCCATTCACTGTCCTCTTCGCGCATCTCGTCCAGAATTTCCTGGATGCCATCGAGCAGCCGTAGATAGATCTTGTTGTCGATGGCCCGCGGCATCCAGCGCGGGCTGTTCTCATGGATTTTCAGGCGCAGGTACGGCTGGTGGTTTTCGAATACGCGCGCGGCAGCTTCAATAACGCGCGTGAAAGCCTCCTGGTGATAGCGGTTGGCCACCAGCAGCGAGAGAATGTCGGCCAGCGCCGGCCCGGGCTTGATCCTTCCCAAGGTGCCGCCCAGGTGGCGTTGCAGGTAGCGCTGCACGTCATCGTCTTCCAGCAGATGCAGCACCGAGGGAAGGCCGCGCGCAATCTGCAGCGACACCGCGCGGCTGTTCACAGGATCGGCGAGCCAGCGGGCCGCCACGCCGGCGAAATCAACCGCGCGCAGCTCTTCATGCAGCACCTCGCGCGTCAAGAAATTATGCTCGATGAAATCCGACAGCCCTTCGCCGATGCGGTCTTTATTCCTGGGGATGATGGCGGTATGCGGAATCGGCAAGCCGAGCGGGTGGCGGAACAGCGCGGTCACCGCAAACCAGTCCGCCAAAGCGCCGACCGTGGCCGCTTCCGCGAAGGCCGATATGAAGGCTATGAAGCCAAGCGCAGGATAACGGGCTTCCAAAGCGCGTGTGGCCACGAACAGCACGGCCATGAAGACCAGCAGGCCGGTTGCTACCAGCCGCATGCGGTTGAGCTGTTTTTCTTGTTCCTGTCCCTGCATCAAGAATGGGTGCAACGTCTTGAATACAGGTTTGAGCCAAAAGGTTTGCCCTGGTTCTTGATCGCAATTGCGAATATGCAAGCACATCGCCCTTCCGCGCGGATCAGCGATTCTTTTTCGGCAAATGGGCCTATCGCGAAGATTTCTTCAATCGCGCAATCTGCCGCGCATCGACTTGATTTCTCCGCGCCGGTTTTTCTCTTCGAGGCGCTTTTTCTGCGAGGAACGTGTAGGGCGGGTAGCGCGGCGTATGCGCGGCGGCATCGAAACGCTTGCCACCAATTCCTGCAGCCGAAGAATCGCCTCCTCGCGGTTTCGCTCGAGGCTGCGATGGGATTGCGCCTTGATGACGATCTCGCCTTCCTTCGTGATGCGCTGATCGTTCAAGCGAAGCAGCCGCTCCTTGATGTCATCAGACAATGACGAGGCATGAATGTCGAATCGCAGGTGCACCGCGTTCGACACCTTGTTCACGTTCTGTCCGCCGGCACCCTGAGCGCGAATGGCCGTCAGTTCGATTTCATCGTCCGGAATGATGGGAAGGAAGTTGGCGGGCATGAGCTAGGAAGGAAGATCCAGACAGGGGCTATTGACAACAAGGTAGCAGGAAGAACCAATACCGATGTTGCGTCCTCCAAAAGTGAGGCATTTTTCTTTCATGCACTTGCAACGCTACGCCAGCCCCTTGTATAGAAAGAATCCATACCCACCCAGCAGCAGCGCCCCCACGAACCGGGGCTGCCTTTCCCAAATCATGATGGACAGGAAGTGCAGCACGCCCGCGCCAAGAATGATCGCTACGCCCACTTGCAAGAATTCCGGCACGACAATGGGTTCGGCCAAAGCAAACAGGCCAATGCACAAGGGAATGCAGATATGCCCGTCTCCCACCTGCGAGCTCACTACAATGTCGTGCCTTCCCGCGTGGGTGTAATACAGCGCCAGAATCGCGTTGGGCACCACCATGATCGCGCCGCTGAGCCACCCCAGATGGGCAACGGTTAGATACGGGTTCTTCGCAGTCTCTATCCATTTCACCAGGTAATCCACGCTGAGGTAAATGGCATAGGCGCAAAGCCCGATCAGCAGCAGATCGATGATGATCGACCAATGAACGGATTGCTTCTTCCTGACGTTGTTCTTCAAGACTTCGAACACATGCAGCACCTGCCAGAACAAAAACAGTCCAACGAGCACGAGCCCATCGTAAAAGCCCAGCTCGCCATCCTTGGCCAGCGCCCACAAGACGCCTGCAAACAGGAACATCGCCACCAGCGTAAACAGCAGGTCGAGGCGATAGAGGCGATACATATCCCCCTGTTTTCCGCTCGGCTTTTTCGCGGCCGGCTTTCCGGTTTGCTTCTTGGCGGTCTTTGCAGGGGTTGAGGATGAGAGCGAGCGAGAGAACAGCGCCGCTAGCCCCAGTATCAGGGTCAGGTTAGTGACATTGTTCACCAGGCTGTTTTCAATGATCAGCCGGCCATTGCCGTCACCGCGCATCATCACAAACACAAACACCAGGTTGGCGAACCCCGAGCAGTACGGCAGGATCAGCGTGCCCAGCAAGGTGCCTTCGAAGCCCTTGCCCTCCACCGCATGCAAACGCCAGATCATGAAAAACGACGCGGCCAGAAAGCCCGCCAGCAGCACGAGGGGATGGGAAAGATACGGCGCGAGGGGCTGCAAAAAGTTCGGCACGCTGAGGTTCAAATGGGGTGAAAAACTGGATATGATGCTGAATCTGTTTCTTCAGGAAAACGCTCATGAATGGTATCACCTCATTGCCGGCGAATGACGCGGCGGAACGCATCGTCCGGCATTTTCAGGAAGCGGGATTTCCCGGTATTACAGAAGCGTTGGTGATTCGCATCGGCCTCAAGAAGGGAGACCGGCATGAGGCGGAAGCCGCGTTCGGCAGAGCCGCAGACCTTGGCGCGCCGCCGCCGGTGTCGGAGTACTTCGAAATCCGCCCCTACGGTTTCCACTCCAGGCTGCGCAGCTTTGCGCAAGCAAAGGCTGAAGTGCCGTCGGATTTTGGAGCCAACCTGCGATACAAGCTGCCCGCCATCTACTTCGGCGCTGCCCCCGTCATTGCCGACGATGCGCTTGCCACCGGCACTAAATACGATGCACTGGTCAAATTCAGCGACAACGTACTGGACTATGCTGTTGCGGTGCTGTTGAACGATCCGACTTCATCGTTCTTCGAGTACATGGATAGCCACCGTGGAAACGACTGGCAGAAAATCATTGGTGACTTCGGTGCAGCGGCACTCGCGTTTGATCAGGAAGTGGATTTGTTTTGAGTAGGCGTGGGGCGAATAAGCGTCAATTTCTCTTCCGTTGATTTCGGTCTGCCTATATTCGTTTTGGTCCGTCCTACGTCGCGCTTCCAGCAACACGCCAGCAGACTTTCTTGCCTCTAAGGCATGGCCGCCCCTGGCCGTGCGCGTTAGCCCACCCTCCCACCTCTACAAAGTCGACAGTCTCAGGTATGGAGCGAAGGGTGGGTGCGTTTGCAACGCTCACAATAAGAAAATAGGTTGCAAATCTGCATATAAATCACTATGCAGAGATAAAATCGCTGTTTGCCAATACTTGGCTCAGAAATGTGAGCCGAGTGTGTCGCACCAACTGTTTCCATTCAAAAGAAGTAGCATTCATGTCTAGCAACAAACTCACTCTTACGCGCCTTGAAAATCTATTGTTGACCGCATGCGATGACTTGCGCGGCAACATGGACGCGAGCGAGTACAAGGAATACATCTTCGGCATGCTGTTTTTGAAGCGTGCAAGTGACCTTTTCGATCAGCGCCGCGAAGAGATCAAACGTGAAGGAAAAGCAGCCGGCCTGAGTGAAGCTGATATCCAAGCAAATCTAGAGGACCCCGATCAATATTCAGGTAAATACTTTTTTGTTCCTAAGCGCGCGCGCTGGAATGAAGAATGGATCGATGAAAACGGCAAACGCCAGCCGGCACTGAAGCACACAAAGGAAAATGTCGGTACCACGCTGAACAAGGCTCTCGAAGCGCTCGAAGACTATAACGCCGAAGCTTTGCAAGACGTACTGAAGGGCACCATCAACTTCAACCGCAAGATCGGCCAGCACACATTGGATGACGACACACTGGTCAATTTCATCCAGAACTTCGACAAGATTCCGCTGAAGGACGAAGATTTTGAATTTCCCGATTTGCTTGGTACCGCTTACGAATGGCTAATCAAGCACTTTGCCGATTCGGCGGGAAAGAAAGCAGGCGAGTTTTATACGCCTACGGAAGTCGTGCGCATCTGCGTCGAGATTTGCGATCCCAAACCCGGCATGCGGGTATATGACCCAACAGTAGGATCGGGAGGCATGCTCATTCAAACACGCGATTATGTGCGCGAATGTGGAGGTGATCCCTCCGAAGTATCGCTGTTCGGCCAGGAAAAGATGGGCACGACCTGGTCCATCTGCAAAATGAACATGCTCTTGCACGGCATCTCTCATGCCGATATCCGGCAGCAGGACACGATCCGTGAACCGCAGCATTTGGACGAAAAAGGCGAGTTGAAGCGTTTCGACCGCGTGCTTGCTAATCCGCCGTTCAGCCAAAACTACATCCGGAAAGAACTCAAGCATTCTGGCCGCTTCCCGGTTTTCATGCCAGAAAAGGGTAAGAAGGCCGATCTGATGTTCGTGCAGCACATGCTTTCCGTTTTGGAGTCGAATGGCCGCCTTGCGACCGTGATGCCTCACGGTGTTTTGTTCCGTGGTGGCGAAGAGCGCGAAGCGCGGCAGTACTTCATCGATAGCGGGTATCTGGAAGCAGTGATTGGCCTACCTAGCAATTTGTTCTATGGCACGGGCATCCCGGCTTGTATTCTGGTGTTGAATAAAGCCGATTGTCAGAAGCGCAAAGGCAAAGATGGCGGGGTATTGTTCATCAACGCCGACCGTGAATACCGCGAAGGCAAAGCACAGAATCACTTGCGGCCAGAAGACATCGATAAGATCGTCCATGCCTACCGCGCGGGCAAAGATATCGACGGCTACGCACGCCTGGTGCCGATCGACGAAATCAAGGCTGAAGAATACAACTGCAATATTCGCCGCTATGTAGACAATGCGCCGCCGCCCGAGCCGCACGATGTGCGCGCGCATTTGCATGGTGGTGTGCCGGTCAGCGAGATCGATGCGCTGAGCCATTTTTGGGAAAACTATGAAGGTCTGCGAGACAGCTGCTTCGTGCCGCGTGCCAAGGCTGAGCATGGCACCCACTATGCCGATTTCTCCGATATGCTGATAGACAGGCGCGCCATTGCCGACCATGTGAATCAACATGCCGGAGTGCAGAAGCGGCAAATGCAGTTCCTGACGGAGCTAGAAATATGGTGGCAGCAGCATTTGCCCATCGTCGAAGCACTGGCGCCGGATGCCGATAACCAGCATGCGACGTCCCGCAACGTCTATGCCATGCGCGCCACACTGCTGGACAGTATCGAGCGTACTTTCGCTGCCCAGAACCTACTCACGCGTTATCAGGTGCGGGGGGCCTTTGCGAATTATTACAAGCTGCTTGCATCCGATTTCAAGTCCGTTGCCGCCAGCGGCTGGGGTCCGGAGCTGATTCCAGATGACGACATCCTGCAAAGCCAATTCCCCGACATACTGAAGGAGCTGGAAGAGCAGCACACTCGCCTCGCCGAATTGCAAGCTTTGTTTGCAACCGCCAACGAAGAGGATTTTGAGGATACGGAAGGTACCGGTGCGCTACCAGCCGACCAAGTCAAGGCATTGAAGGCAGAGCTGAAAGAAGCCAAGGGCATGATGAAGCTTGCCAAGCGTGATAGCGAATTCGGCGACCCAAATGCTCATAAAGAAAAGGCTGCACGCATCGAAGTGCAACTGGCTCGACATAAGAAGCTGGAAGAGGAAGCCCGATCGCTGAAGTCACTCATCAGATCCACTAATGACCGCAAGAACGAGTTGGTGGAAAAGGCACGTGAAAAAATCAGTAAGGACGAAGCAAGGCAAGTGATTGTCGAACGACTAGGCAAAGTGCTGTTTAACAGCTATCAGCAATATTTACGTGCTGATCAGCGAGCTTGCGTCGCGGCGATTGAAAATTTGTGGGGTAAGTATGCGGTGACCGCTAAGCAAATCGAGATGGAACGCGATGCGGCGGCAGAAAAGTTACAGGATTTCCTGTCGGAGCTAGGGTATGCCTGAGATTTTATCCAATGACTGGCAGCTCCGCCCATTTGCGTCCTTGTGCCTCCGTCTCGTCAACGGAGGAACTCCAGACACTAATAATTCCGCATATTGGGATGGTGAAATTCCATGGATAACTGGCGCTGATTTTACGTCGCGCGGCATCGAGGAGATTCGGCGCTATGTAACGGATCTAGGTATTCGCAGTAGTGCCACATCCTTGGTAAGGGCCGGTAATCTTCTCGTGGTGACTAGGACGGGTGTTGGTAAATTGGCTATTGCTCCATTTGACCTCGCAATAAGTCAGGACATCACAGGAGTTTATGTTAACAACGATGAGGCTGATACTCGTTTTATTTATTATCTTTTATCTCGTGAGTTAGCTGAATTAAGGAAATTAAATCAAGGTACAAGCATCAATGGAATCATACGAGCAGATCTTGAAAAGCATAAGGTTCGGAGTCCTAAGTCGACCGTCGTACAGGGAAAGATCGCCGAAATTCTGGCTAGTCTTGATGTGGGAATTGAAAGAACCGAAGCGCTGATCGAGAAGTACCAGCAAATCAAAGCTGGGCAGATGCACGACCTATTCACTCGTGGCGTACTTCCCAATGGAAAACTACGTCCGCCTCGTGAACAAGCACCGGAGCTGTATCAGGAGACCAAGCTTGGCTGGTTTCCGAAGGAGTGGTCTCCGTCTTCTTTCCGTGATTTAGTGGGTGCCGCAAATATTGTTAATGGTCCTTTCGGTAGTGATTTGCTGACCTCTGAACTTAGAAACGAAGGTGTACCTGTCTTATATGTTCAAGATGTTAAAGCAGGAATATTTAAACGAGTTTCTAGTGCACATATCACACAGGAAAAGGCTAACGCCTTAGCTTTCTGCAATGTCCGACAAGGCGATATTCTAGTTGCTAAGGTCGGTGCTCCTCCGTGTGATAGCTGCGTATATGAGTCAAATGAAAAAGCAATGGTGACTCAAGATGTAATCCGCATAAGGCCACCTAAGGAGGTTGATGCAATTTACTTATCATCTTTATTAAATTCTCCATTTGGCAGGAATGCCGTGAAGCGAATCTCTATTGAAGGTACTCGTGAGCGTGTTTCATTAACAGAATTTAAAAACTTGATATTTCCTATTGCGAAATCTCCGGAACAACAATTAATAGGCGATCGAATCAAAGCGATCCAAGTTTTTATTGAGAAGGAGGGGGAGAAATGCAGAAAATTGCGGCTGAAGAAAAATGGTCTTATGCATGACCTTCTCACTGGGAAAGTGAAAGTGACAACTTCTTCGGCTGATACAACTCGCAAGGCTGCCTAATCCATCATGCCGAATAAACTGCCTATCAACCTGCAAGATTTGCTGCGCCAGCGCACGGTTGAGGGCGAGCGCATTGAGTACAAGGCTGGTTGGAATCCTGATCCGATTCTGCGCACGATCTGCGCGTTCGCCAATGATTTCGAAAACCTGGGCGGTGGTTATCTGGTAATTGGGCTGGACTGCGATGCAAATGGACAGCCGATTTTTCCACCTGCGGGTTTGCAGGACAACCAGCTCGATAAGATTCAACAGGAATTGCTGGCCTGCTGCCAACTGATTCAGCCGCCTTATTTTCCACTGCTGAGCATGGAAGAAGTGGAGGGCCGCAAGCTGATTGTGCTTTGGGCGCCGGGTGGGCAGAACCGGCCTTACAAGGCGCCGGCTTCCATTACCGCAAAGAGCAAAACCTGGCATTACTACATCCGCCGCTATGCCAGCACCGTTGAAGCCAAGGGCGATACCGAGCAAGAGCTATTGAGTCTGGCCGCGAAAGTGCCGTTCGATGACCGCTTTAACCAGGTGACAAGCGTCGATGATCTATCCAAATCTCTGATGCAAGCCTTTTTGAAAGAGGTGGATAGCGCCTTGGGGGACGATGCGCCGGCCTTGTCGACGGAGGCGTTGGGACGGCAAATGAATGTGGTCGGCGGTCCGGCCGAGTCGCCCTGGCCCAAGAATGTCGGTTTGCTGTTTTTCAGTGAGACGCCGGAGAAGTTCTTTCCAGGCGTACAGATTGACGTGGTGTGGTTTCCCGAAGATGCGGGCGGCGACCGATTCGAGGAAAAAATCTTCAAAGGACCGCTGGGAACGATGGCTCGCGATGCGCTGAACTACATACAGCGTAATTACTTGAAGGAAACGGTCATCAAGCATCCGGACCGGGCGGAGGTGACGCGCTTCTGGAATTTTCCTTATGCCGCAGTCGAAGAAGCTCTGGTCAACGCGGTGTATCACCGTTCTTATGAAGAGCGCGAGCAGATCGAGGTGCGCATCAGTCACGATGAGTTGGTGATATTGAGCTTTCCGGGGCAGGATCGCTCGATCAGGATGGTGGATTTTGCCGCCGGCCGTGCCGTG
>JAQSWC010000166.1 GCA_029266815.1 Paucimonas sp. | reverse complement strand
GCCGCAAGAGCCTGCTCTCCTACCTGAAGGGCAAAGATGCGACCCGCTATCGTGCGTTGATCGAGAAACTGGGTCTGCGTAAGTAATCGGTTGTTTTATCCTGTTCCGATTCGATGATCAAATGCCTGCGTCAGTTATCTGATGCGGGCATTTTGTCTTTGGAAGTTCCTGTCGAATGCAGTGTGTAATTGCAGTGAGGCTGTAAAACGATGAGATGGCTCGAGAAGGATACCTAAGGATCGAGTGCATCTGTGGTGAGGTGAACGACAGCGCCTGAAACTCTGTCGGCAAAAATAGAAAGTAAATACCGTGTTCAATAAAGTGACCAAGACCTTCCAGTACGGCCAGCATCAAGTGACCCTGGAAACAGGCGAGATCGCCCGCCAGGCGTCGGGTGCAGTGATCGTGTCGGTGGAAGACACCGTTGTGCTGGCGACCGTCGTCGCCAAGAAGGATGCCAAGCCCGGGCAGGATTTTTTCCCGCTGACGGTTGACTATGTGGAAAAGACCTACGCAGCCGGCCGTATTCCGGGCGGCTTCTTCAAACGTGAAGGCCGTCCTTCGGAAAAGGAAACACTGACTTCGCGCCTGATCGATCGTCCGATCCGCCCGCTGTTCCCTGAGGGTTACCTGAATGAAGTTCAGGTCATCATTCACGTCTTGTCGGTTAATCCCGAAATCGATCCGGACATTCCGTCGATGATCGGCGCCTCCGCGGCCTTGTGCGTCGCGGGCATTCCGTTCGCCGGCCCAATCGGCGCGGCCCGCGTCGGTTACCTCAATGGCGAATATGTACTGAACCCGACTACATCGCAGATGGCGACATCTGAAATGGACCTGGTGGTTGCCGGTACCGAACAGGCTGTGCTCATGGTGGAATCGGAAGCGAACCAGCTGTCCGAAGAAATCATGCTGGGCGCGGTCGTCTACGGCCATACCCAGATGAAAGCCGTGATCGATGCGATCCACGATCTGGTGCGCGACGGCGGCAAGCCGGAAGTGCAGTGGAGCCCGGCGCCCAAGAACGAAGCGCTGATCGCACGCATTACGCAGCTCGCTGAAGGCAAACTGCGCGAAGCCTATCAGACCAAGGACAAGCAAGCACGTACTGCAAAACTGAATACGGTGTCCGCGGAAGTGGACGCAGCGCTTGCAGCCGAGGCTGCATCGAGCGGCACGAGCGCGCCCGATGGCGGCGAAGTCAGCTCCATCATGTTTGATCTTGAGGCGAAGATCGTCCGCTCGCAGATCCTCGAAGGCGAGCCGCGCATTGACGGCCGCGACACGCGCACCGTGCGCCCGATCTCGATTCGCAACAGTGTGCTGCCCCGTACCCACGGTTCTGCATTGTTCACACGCGGCGAGACGCAGGCACTGGTCATCGCTACACTGGGCACAGCACGTGACGAGCAGAAGATCGATGCTTTGATGGGCGAGTATTCGGACCGCTTCATGCTTCACTACAACATGCCTCCGTTCGCCACTGGCGAGACAGGCCGTGTCGGTTCGCCGAAGCGCCGTGAAATCGGCCACGGACGTCTTGCCAAGCGCGCGTTGGAAGCCGTGTTGCCGGCGCCGGAAGAGTTCAGCTACTCCGTGCGTCTGGTGTCCGAGATCACCGAATCCAACGGCTCTTCGTCGATGGCATCGGTCTGCGGCGGCTGCCTCGCATTGATGGACGCCGGCGTGCCGGTCAAGGCTCACGTTGCCGGTATTGCGATGGGCCTGATCAAGGACGGCAACAAGTTCGCAGTGCTGACCGATATCCTCGGCGATGAAGATCACCTCGGTGACATGGATTTCAAGGTGGCAGGTACGGCCAATGGCATTACCGCGCTGCAGATGGACATCAAGATCCAGGGCATTACCAAGGAAATCATGCAGGTCGCTCTCGCACAGGCGAAGGAAGGCCGCATGCACATCCTGGCGAAAATGCAGGAAGCTATGCCGCATACCAAGACCGAGCTGTCCAATTTCGCGCCTCGCCTTATCACCATCAAGATCAATCCCGAGAAGATTCGCGACGTGATCGGCAAGGGCGGTGCAGTGATCCGCGCGCTGACGGAAGAAACCGGCACGCAGATCGACATCACCGATGAAGGCGTGGTGACCATCGCATCAGTTGATGCTGCAGCCGGCCAGGAAGCCAAGCGCCGCATCGAGGAACTGACCGCGTCGGTCGAGATCGGCAAGATCTATGAAGGTACCGTGCTGAAGCTACTCGACTTCGGCGCCATCGTTCAGGTCATTCCCGGCAAGGATGGCCTGCTGCACATCAGCCAGATCGCCAATGAGCGCGTGAATGCCGTGGCCGATTATCTGAAGGAAGGTCAACAGGTTCGCGTAAAAGTGGTGGAAATGGATGACCGCGGACGCTTGAAACTGTCGATGAAGGCAGTGCTGTCAGAAGAATCGCCGGAAGCTGCACAATCCTGAATCTGAAGGAAACAAAAAAAACCCGGAGCGATCCGGGTTTTTTTACGTCTTGGGCCGTCTTACGAGTTGACTTACGACCGGAGTCAGAGCACCGGCGGTCGCTCATGCTGAGCGGATGCGAATCGGTCCATGTGCAGTGGAAGGTCTCTGCCGATGATGGCAAACGTTCGAGAGAAGATTTGGTCATGGTCGGAAAAAAACTGGAAGCCGTGCTTGCCCAGATTCTTCACGCGGTACATTGCCTGGTCCGCGTGGCGAAGCAGGCTTTGTCCATCGTCACCGTCGTCCGGATAAATTCCGATGCCGATGCTAACGCTGATCTGGCATTCCCTGTCTGCCACAAGGATCGGAAGCGAGGCTGCCTCCAGCAGCTTCTGCGCAACCTCCGCAGCATAGCGTCCGTTGTCCAGGTCTTCGATCAGGATATAGAACTCGTCGCCGCCCATCCGGGCAATCTTGTCGGTCTGACGTAAGCATAGACGCAGCCTAGACGCAGTTTCACGAAGAACCTCGTCTCCGGCAGCGTGACCAAATGTGTCGTTGATGTCCTTGAATTTGTCCAAGTCGATGAAAAAGACGGCAAACTTGGTGCCGTGGCGTTGCGCCTTGTGCAATGCGATGTCGAGGAATTCCTCGAACAGGAACCGGTTAGGCAGTGATGTTAGCCCATCGTAGTGGGCAAGATAGCGGATTCGTTCTTCGGAAGCACGGCTCTCTATCGCAATGCCGGCAAGATTGGTGCACACATCAAGGAGTTGCAGGTCACGAGGCGAGGGTGCCTTGGGTTCACTAAAGTAGAGGGCAATCGTGCCGAGTCTCTTTCCGTGCTTGCCGACTATTGGCCACGACGAGCAGGCACGTAGCCCATGCTGCAGAGCGGATGCACGGTATCCGTGCCACAACGGATCCACCTCAATATCAGTGACTATCACCGGTTCTCCGCGAAAGATTGACGTTCCGCAGGAGCCGCTGGCCGGTGACACCGTCAGCCCATCAATCGCTGTGACGTAGCACTCAGGCAAATTGGGTGAGGCTCCGTGGAAAAGCGCATTGCCTTCGGAATTCAGATGAAGTATCGAACACAGGCTGAGATCGGATTGGGACTCGATGAAGCTCGCGATTTCATTCAAGATTTCGGGCAGATCGACACCGGTGGCCACCATGCTCAGTATCCGGTTCTGACCCAGGTGCAAAGACTCGGCATGCTTGCGATCGTTGATGTCGCTCAGACTACCGACAAGCCGAAGGGCGCGCCTATCAGGCGTGCGAGCCACCACCCGCCCTGCGACTTCAAACCAGCGCCAAGTTCCGTTCGATTGCCGCAGACGAACTTCCAGATGAGTGAGGGGCGCGTCAGCATTAAGTGCTTTCAGTGCGCTCACTACGCGTTCGCTTAGCATTGCTCGATCATTCTCATGTGCCAAGTTAAATAGATCCGACGAGCTGCAGCAGTGGTTTTCGTCAAGCGCCAATGCTGCGAACCAAGCCGGGCGTTCACCGTGAAAGCACACCTTGTCTTCGGCAATACACCAGTCGAAGGCAAGCTGATGAGAGGCAGCAAGGGCGAGGGCCATGCATTCGTCATGCGTTATGGTGTCGCTTTGCACGGGGAGGGGTGAAACAGGGGAGATGGGCGCTGCGCAAGTCGTCATTGGCTGTCTACTCGTTCCAGAGGCGCCACGGATTGCGAGGCGACCGATTTTCAATTTCCTGTTGGAAATGCGGAAAAACCATTGGTTCCTGTGCAAATGTTTCCAAATGCAAAGCCTCGTGACGTGTCGTCCTGGTAAGACGACGCACAACGATGCAGAAACATACGATGGAATGCACAGAGGCTTCTTAAACAAAAGCAAATCCGCATGAAAAAGAAGGTAAGCCGCGAAACGGACGCTTTACATTGCAGTGGAGTACAAGCGCTGCATGTAGCCAAAATGGTCTGGGTGAGGAGCGTAGTGCTCGACATACAATGAGCTTTTTGCAAACCCACGTTGATCATGCGCGTAATCGAAATTTCTAAAGTTGGCGGTCCGGATGTGTTGACTCTCTCGGAGCGTCCGCTGCCGGTCGCTTCAACAGGTGAGGTACTGATCCGAGTACACGCAGCAGGCGTAAACCGCCCGGATGTCCTGCAACGACTCGGCCACTATCCTGCCCCATCTGGGGCTTCGGACTTACCCGGGCTGGAAGTTGCCGGCGAGATCGTGGACGGCGACTTAGAAGGAAGCGGCTTTTCAAAGGGTGAGAACGTATGCGCGCTCGTGGCCGGCGGCGGCTATGCGGAATACTGCGTAGCACCCGCCGCGCAGTGCCTGCCGTTACCCAAGGGATGGAGCGCCGTGGAAGCGGCATCGCTTCCCGAGACGTATTTCACGGTATGGAGCAATGTGTTCGACCGCGCTCATTTAGGTCCCGGAGAGTCCCTGTTGGTGCACGGGGGCGCGTCTGGCATTGGCGTTGCAGCGATTCAGCTTGCTGCTGCTTTCGGGCATCGCGTATTCGCAACAGCCGGTACGAATGACAAATGCCGACGCTGCGAACAGCTTGGCGCAGATCGCGCGATCAATTACCGCAGCGAAGATTTTGTCGATGTCATCAAGAGCATGACGGAGGGAAGGGGAGTGGATGTCGTGCTGGACATGGTGGCCGGCGATTATCTTCCGTGGCAGTCAAGGCTGCCATCGCCAGGCAACTGCATTCCCGCGTCTGGCCGCTGCTTGAGTCCCGGAGGATGCGGCCCGTCATCGACAAGGTATTCGCGCTTGAAGATGCGCGTGAGGCGCACAGGCTCATGGAAAGCGGAACGCATGTGGGCAAAATTGTCCTGAAGGTCGCGTGACGATTCGTGAAATGCTGTCGTTCGAATCGGCATCGTTTGACCCGGTTTTGCTGCACGCGTTAAAATAGCGGGTTTTTAATTTTCGACGATTGCCCTTATGCGCCGCAAACTTGTTGCCGGTAACTGGAAGATGAATGGCGGCCTTGCCGCAAATGCTGAATTGCTGGCAGGTATCAAGGCCGGGCTCGACAATCCGCGCTGCGATATCGCGGTCTGTGTACCTTCTCCTTATCTGTCGCAATGTGCCAAGGATGTGGCCGGGTCTGCCATTTCCCTCGGCGCTCAGGATGTGTCCGCGCAAGACAGCGGTGCGTACACCGGCGAGACATCGGCCAAGATGTTATTGGAATTCGGTTGCCGTTACGCCATCGTTGGTCACTCAGAGCGCCGTTCTTATCACGGCGAGACAGATGAGGCGGTAGCGCAAAAAACGGTTCGTGCCATTGCCAACGGCGTCGTCCCGATCGTGTGCGTGGGCGAGACTCTGTCCGAGCGTGAGGCAGGCAAGACGAATGACGTTGTCGGGCGTCAGGTAGATGCAGTCCTTGCAGCAATTGGGGCCGACGGGCTGGGCAAGATCGTGATCGCTTATGAGCCTGTATGGGCAATCGGCACTGGCAAAACAGCCACTCCGGAAATGGCTCAGGAAGTGCATGCCGAAATCCGTGCGAAGCTGGTGAAGCTGGATGCTCAAGCTGGCGAGAAGGTGCAGATTTTGTACGGCGGCAGCATGAAGCCCGACAATGCAAAGGCCTTGATGTCCATGGCCGACATCGACGGAGGCTTGATCGGCGGCGCCTCGCTGAAGGCTGCAGATTTCCTTGCGATCATCGCTGCTGCCTGATTACAGGCTATAACAGGAGAAAGAATTTCATGAATACCTTATGGACTCTCGTAGTCGTCCTGCAAGTGGTTTCCGCCATTGCGATCGTGGGCCTGGTCTTGCTTCAGCACGGCAAAGGCGCCGACATGGGAGCCGCCTTCGGTTCCGGTGCGTCGGGTAGTCTCTTCGGGGCAAGCGGCTCATCGAATTTTCTTTCGAAAACGACCGCAGTGGCTGCTGCCCTGTTTTTCGCTGCGACCCTCGCTCTCGCATTTTTGGGTGGACGCCAGACCACGGTGGGTTCCGGAAGCGTGATGGAAAACTACAAGGCGCCTGCGACAACTGCTCCTGCATCAAATGCGCCCGCGTCGCAAGCAGCGCCGGCAAAACCGGAAAGCGTGCCGATTCCCGCGAATGAGATACCAAAGTAATCGAATCGCAAAGATTTACCTATGACGAGACCTTCTTGCGATTGAATAAAGAAGGGCAAACAGGGTAAAATAGCAATCTATGCCGACGTGGTGAAATTGGTAGACACGCTATCTTGAGGGGGTAGTGGCGAAAGCTGTGCGAGTTCGAGTCTCGCCGTCGGCACCAAGAATGAAAAAAGCCAGCAAGGGGAATGCCTGTGCTGGCTTTTTGTCGAGGAAATGTAGTAGTTGGCGTTGAGCCTCTGGCCTTAGATCCGATCGTCCATAACTGGGTAAGCTGTGAACCTCGAAAATTATCTTCCCGTACTGCTCTTCATTCTCGTCGGCATCGGCGTCGGCGTGGTTCCTCAGGTTCTCGGGCGCGTGATCGCTCCATTCAAGCCTGATGCCGAAAAATTGTCACCTTACGAATGCGGCTTCGAGGCTTTCGAAGATGCGCGCATGAAATTCGACGTGCGCTACTACCTCGTGGCGATTCTGTTCATTCTGTTTGATCTTGAAACCGCATTTTTCTTCCCGTGGGGTGTCGCCATGCGCGATCTCGGCTGGGCAGGCTTCATCACGATGCTGGTCTTCATCATCGAATTCATTGTTGGATTCTGGTACATCTGGAAAAAGGGTGCCCTGGATTGGGAATAAGCCATGTCTATTGAAGGTGTATTGAACGAAGGTTTTGTCACCACGACGGCCGACAAGCTGATCAACTGGACACGCACAGGCTCAATGTGGCCGATGACGTTCGGTCTGGCTTGCTGCGCCGTGGAAATGATGCATGCAGGCGCATCGCGCTATGATCTCGACCGTTTCGGTGTTGTTTTTCGCCCGTCGCCGCGTCAGTCCGACGTGATGATCGTGGCCGGCACACTGTGCAACAAGATGGCCCCTGCATTGCGCAAGGTGTATGACCAGATGGCCGAGCCGCGTTGGGTGATCTCAATGGGTACTTGCGCCAACGGTGGCGGCTATTACCACTACTCGTACTCGGTGGTGCGCGGCTGCGACCGCATCGTGCCGGTTGATGTGTACGTGCCGGGCTGCCCGCCAACTGCGGAAGCGCTGCTGTACG
>JAQSWC010000165.1 GCA_029266815.1 Paucimonas sp. | reverse complement strand
AGGCAGCCCCTTGCATATTGGCGGCCGGTTGCACGGTAGGCAACCCGATGATCTACCGTCTCTATTTCTTACAGTGCAACCGCACGCGCGTGAAAATGAAATCAAGCTCTTGAAATTTTATTTTGCCTCCCTATTTTCGGGATGTGGCGCAGCCATGAAGTAAAACGGGCGGCGCCGAATTCCATGAAGAAGGAGAACGGCAATGCTTTATCACTCCATGTTTCCCAGAGATATATTTTCCGAGCTGGATCGTCTGCAGCGCGAAATCCAGCAAACGTTCGAGAGCGGCCCCAGCATCCGCGGCGTGACACGCGGTGGTTTCCCGGCATTAAACATCGGCACCACCCCCCAGTCGGTGGAACTTTACGCTTTCGTTCCCGGGCTGGACCCGGCCTCCATTGAAGTCAATCTGGAGCGCGGTGTGCTGACCATATCCGGCGAACGGGTGGACGAGCTGTCGACCAAGGAGCAAAAGGCCACCGTACACATCAATGAGCGCTTCGCGGGCCGTTTCCGCCGAGTGGTAAGCCTCCCGGACGACGCCGATCCGAACGGTGTACATGCGCAATACCGTGACGGCGTATTGCATATTAGCGTGAAGCGTCGTGAAGAATCTCAGCCACGTCGCATTACCGTGCATTGATGTACGAGCATCAAGGAGCAAGATCATGAACGAAAAAACGAAACTGACACAGAA
The DNA here is from genome assembly GCA_029266815.1 of Paucimonas sp. Lineage (GTDB taxonomy): Bacteria > Pseudomonadota > Gammaproteobacteria > Burkholderiales > Burkholderiaceae_D > JAQSWC01. Next base: position 4,577 of record JAQSWC010000165.1, on the reverse strand, counting down.
AGAGCGCAATGGCGCGCAGACACCGGATTCGGCATTGCTGCCGCCCGTGGACGTGATTGAGGATGCCGGCGGCATCATGCTGATCGCCGACTTGCCAGGCGTGCCAAGAGAGAAGCTGAACCTTCAGCTGGAGACCGACAGCCTCACTATCGAGGGCGAAGTAGCGCTGGATACACCCGAGGGCGTGCAGTCGCTGCATGCCGATGTGAAGCTGCCGCGCTATCGGCGAGTATTTACCTTGTCGAAGGAACTCGACGGGGAAAAGGCTTCAGCGGAGTTCAAGCATGGTGTGCTGAAGCTACGCATTCCCAAGGCGGAGCATGCGCAGCCGCGCAAGATCGAAGTGCGCGTGGCCTGAGGCTTTATCTCGGTCGCCATGAGAAGGACACTGCATCGGCGGTGTCCTTTTTGCACGATTGCCGCCACAGCACCACATTGAGAGCGCCTCCCATCTTTACGGCTTACCAAAAATCCTGCCAACTGTTACGCTTGGCACTTCGCGCGGGACCATGTTCCGGCCCCGCGATTGCTGCCAGGCCGCCATGACCAAATCACCCCGCAAAGACTTCGATCTCCACCAGATTTTCACCTGGCTGCTTGCCGACGGCCTCGTCGAGCGCGACAGTGTGAAGAAGCATTTCAACCAGGCTCAGGCCTTGATGAAAAATGCCAGTACGGCCATGCATCCGCTGGTCGCGGTGGCACAATCCAAACTGCAGTCGGTGCAGCCACCTCACAGGCTGTTGACGCTAGACTGGCTGACCGAATGGGTTGCCGGCAAGGTACGCCTTTCCTTCTATCGCATCGATCCGCTGAAAATTGATTTTGCCAAGGTGGCTGATGTCATGTCCGCCACGTACGCAGCGCGCTTCAATATCCTGCCGGTGGAGATCAGTCCCACCGAACTGACGGTGGCTTCCACCAGCCCCGACATGAGCGACTGGGAAGCGGAGATATCACGCCTGACGAGACGCAACATCAGGCTGGTGATGGCGAATCCGCTGGACATTGCCCAGTACACGTCGCAGTTCTTCTCGCTGGCCAAATCGATCAAGGGTGCGCACAAGGCGGGCGGGCAGGATGCCGCCCTGCGCAACAACTTCGAACAACTGGTTGAACTGGGCAACAAGCAGGTCGATGCCAACGACCAGCATATCGTCAATATCGTGGACTGGTTATGGCAGTACGCGTTCGAGCAGCGTGCTTCCGATATCCACCTGGAACCGAAACGTGAAGTCGGCATCATCCGTTTCCGCATCGACGGAGTGCTGCACCAGGTCTACCAGGTACCGACCACCGTGATGATCGCGATGACTGCCCGCATCAAGCTCTTGGGGCGGATGGACGTGATCGAGAAGCGCCGCCCGCAGGATGGACGCATCAAGACGCGCACTACCGGCAGCCAGGAGGTCGAGCTGCGCTTGTCTACGCTGCCCACTGCTTTTGGCGAAAAGCTGGTGATGCGTATCTTCGATCCGGACGTGGTGGTGAAAACTTTGCCCGAGCTCGGTTTTCCGCCGGATGATGCGCAGCGCTGGGACGAGCTGACGAAGCGGCCGCACGGCATTATTCTCGTCACCGGCCCAACAGGTTCCGGCAAGACGACTACGCTCTACACCACGCTGAAGGCGATGGCGACCTCGGAGGTCAACGTATGCACGGTGGAAGATCCGATCGAAATGGTAGAAGCCTCGTTCAACCAGATGCAGGTACAGCACGGCATCGATCTCTCGTTTGCCGACGGCGTGCGCGCGTTGATGCGACAAGATCCGGACATCATCATGGTGGGCGAGATACGCGACCTGGAAACCGCCGAGATGGCGATCCAGGCTGCATTGACTGGCCACCTGGTGCTGTCCACCCTCCATACCAATGATGCGCCCTCAGCGGTGATGCGACTGCTGGAGCTTGGGGTACCGTATTACCTGCTCGAAGCAACACTCATCGGTATCATGGCGCAGCGCCTGGTTCGCACCCTCTGCTCCGACTGTAAAGCCACGGGTGGCGAGATCAACGAAGACATCTGGGCCAGTCTCAGCGAAGGCTCCGCCCTGCCCAAACCTTCAGCCGTGTACAAGCCGGTCGGCTGCCCCGAATGCAGGCAGACAGGCTACCGCGGGCGTACTGGCATCTACGAGCTGCTGACGGTGTCTCAAGCCTTTTCCAAGATGATCCAGGAAGAAACCGATATTCATGCATTGAAGTCGCAAAGCATCGCTGATGGAATGAAACCGCTACGGGTAGCGGGCGCCTTGAAGGTTGCCGAGGGCGTGACGACTGTGGATGAAGTGCTGAAAGTGACGTCGGCGTTGACGGCTTGAGTAGCGTGAAATGTTTAGCGCTCAGCTGCGGGATTTTTCATCAGCGTCCTCAGGCAATCGCTTACTTTCGGATATTTCAATCGTATTCCCAATTCGCTTTTCATCCGTGAATTGCACAAGCGGCGCGACTCGGACATGAACGACAGCATCATCGGAGACACTGCCGCAGTCAACTCCGCCCGGCTCATGCGCGGCGGCACCGGCAGATCGAACACTTGTGCTACCGCATCGAAATATTCCCCCATCTTCAAGGCTGAATCATCAGAGGCGTTATAGACCCGGTTGGCTCCCCCGCGAAACAGACATTGCAAAGCGAGCCTAGCCAAGTCGTCCGCATGAATATGGTTGGTGTACACATCCTCTTCCGGCCGCAGTGCCGGCAATTCTTTTTCCAGCCGCTCAATCGGCAAGCGATCCACAGCATAGATGCCCGGCGCACGCAGGATGCTCAGGCGGGAATGTGTACGCCCTGCCCACGCCCGCAAGGTGTCCTCGGCATCGACCCGCCGTTTGGCACGTGCATGGTGAGGATTGACCAACCGTGTCTCGTCCACGAGCGCGCCGCCGCAGTCGCCATAGACGCCGCTCGTGCTGACATAAACCAGCGTAGCCCGCTCGGGTAAAATGGCGGCCAGATTTCGGGTTCGCCGGTCGATCAGGCGGTCGCCTTGAGGCGGAGCGAGGTGAACGATGTATCGCGCGAGTCTGCCCAACCGCGCCAGAGTGTGAGGCCGGTCGAGGTCAGCGACGACGGGCACAGCGCCTGCCGCGCGAAGCTCGTCGCGGCGGGATTCCTGGCTCGTTACCGCGAATACACGAAATCGGTCACGCACCATCGGCAACAGACGCATGCCGATGTCGCCGCAACCAACGATCAACAGACGGGGTTTGCCCGCTTTACGAATCATTTTATTTTTCATTGCACCGATTGTATGACTTTCCAGATCACAGTTCAGCCCAGCGGACACCAGTTCATTTGCGAAGAAGACGAGACCGTACTGGCTGCGGCCATCAGGGCTGGCGTAGGGCTTCCGTATGGTTGCAAGAACGGTGCTTGCGGCACCTGCAAAGGTAAAGTGCTGTCGGGCAGCGTTACGCACGGCACGCATCAGGAAAAAACGCTCCCCGCTGCCGAAGAACAGGCCGGCGCCGCACTCTTCTGCTGCGCGACGCCGCATTCCGACCTGACGATCGAGGTGCGTGAAGTGCTGGGCGTGGGTGATTATCCAGTGAAGAAGCTGCCAACGCGCGTGGCCAAGCTCGAACGGGTCTCCGACGATGTGATGCTCGTGGCCCTGCAATTACCCGCGACGGAGAAGTTCAAGTTTCGTGCAGGGCAGTACATCGAGTTCCTGCTGAAGGACAACAAGCGCCGCAGTTACAGCATGGCGAATGCTCCACACGATGCGGATCAGATCACGCTCCATATCCGCCATATGCCGGGTGGCCTGTTTACCGACCATGTATTCAGTGCGATGAAGGAACGCGACATTCTTCGATTCGAAGGACCATTAGGCACGTTCTTCCTGCGTGAAGATTCCGACAAGCCTATCGTGCTGCTGGCTTCCGGCACCGGTTTTGCGCCCATCAAGGCGCTGGTGGAGCATGCAGTGCACGAAAACATGGCGCGCCCGATGACGCTCTATTGGGGAGGACGCAGGCCGAAGGATCTATACATGCATGCGCTTTGCGAAGAATGGGCACGGAGGCTGCCCAACTTCACCTACGTGCCGGTCATTTCGGAAGCCAAGCCGGAAGATGCATGGACAGGAAGAACCGGCTTCGTGCATTGCGCTGCCATGGAGGACCTAGCCGATATGTCCGGCTACCAGGTCTATGCCTGCGGCGCACCAGTGGTGGTGGATTCAGCGAAACGCGATTTTGTTGCGCAGTGCAGGCTGCCGGAGGAAGAATTCTATGCAGACTCGTTCACCAGCGAGGCCGACCTGGCAAAAGGCTGACCTGGCCGAGCTGTCGCTGCAGTTTTTCAGAAATGCTATCGCGGCTTATAGTCGGTCGAACGCCGCGATGGAATCTGGCGACGCAACTGCCTCAGGTCACCTAATACCTGCATGACCAGGCTTCTGACTTGAAGGTCCGTATGATTGGCCAGCTGCCCGAGTACGCGGGTCGCGGAATCCACTAACGCAGCCTGGGAATTGCCACGTCGTTCAGTAATGGGTTTGCTCATGATGCCCCCTCCTATCACGGTGAAAACTTGTAGAACTATCCTCTTTTTGCCTCAGGGAAATTGTT
>JAQSWC010000164.1 GCA_029266815.1 Paucimonas sp. | reverse complement strand
CGGCAGCTGCTCATGCGCATGAGGCTGGCGAGACAGTCGAAGTCATCGGCGTCACCTCGCATCCCGGTCCTGAAGTGCCGATCCGGAATGTTCCTGCCAATGTGCAGGTATTCCGTGACATCAACCGGCAAGGCCAGAACTCGCTGACGGATTACCTTGAGCGTAACCCCGGCAGCGTGAGCATCAATAACGCGCAAGGCAATCCCTTCCAGGTCGATGTGAATTTCAGGGGCTTTACCGCATCGCCTGTGCTGGGTGTGCCGCAGGGCGTCTCGGTATTCCAGAACGGCGCGCGTATCAACGAGCCCTTCGGCGACGTGGTCAACTGGGACCTGGTACCGCAATCGGCCATCGCCCGCATCCAGCTTGTCCCCGGCTCCAATCCGGCTTTCGGCCTGAATACGCTGGGCGGCGCACTGGCGATTGAAACCAAGCGTGGTCGCGACCACCCCGGCGGTACGGCACAGGTTTCGGCAGGCTCATTCGGCCGCAAGGCTGCAGAAATCGAACAAGGCGGGAAGGCCGGAGCATGGGATTATTTCGTTACAGCAAACGGGCTGAACGAAAAAGGATGGGCCGATCATAACCCGAGCCGCATACGTCAGTTCTTCGGGCAAGGCGGCTATCAGGACGGCACCACCGATATCGATCTCGGGATGACGCTTGCCGACAACCGGCTGGAAGGCACGCAAACGCTTCCCGCCTCCTTTGCGGACAATCCGAAACAGGCATACACCTATCCGGACATGAACACCAACCGGCTGGATTTTCTTACCATGAAGGCCAGCCACCGCATCCGTGCCGGCGTTACCGCCGGAGCCAACCTCTACTGGCGCAGCTATCGCAACAGCAATGTCTCCAGCAACGTGAACGACGAATTCGGTGAGATCGAAGAGGATGGATTGCCCGATGACGTAGAAGCGACCAACGACCGTTCCACCATCGATCAGAAAAGTTACGGTGTCGGCATGCAACTCACTTTCCTCGGCACATTGGCAGGACGCGCGAATCAACTGGTGATCGGCGCCGATGCCGATGCCGGCCGCGCGACCTTCATGCAGGAATCGCAGGATGCGGATTTCACGCCCGGGCGCGCAGCAATCGCCACCGGAGATTTCGAACTCTCGACCGACGCGCGCACGACCAGCCGTTACAGGGGTCTCTTCCTATTCGATACCTGGTCGATAAGCCCAGCGTGGAATGCGACGGTATCGGGCCGCTACAACCAGGCACGCGTGACGATTGCCGACCAGAGCGGCACGGCACCCGAGTTGAACGGCAGCCACCGCTTCTCCCGTTTCAATCCCGCAGTCGGCATCAATTTCAATCCCTCCCGTAGTTTCACCGCCTATGCCGGCTACAACGAAGGCATGCGTGCGCCCACGCCTATCGAGCTGACGTGCGCCGATCCGGAAGCGCCCTGCAAGCTGCCGAACAATTTTCTGGCTGATCCGCCGTTGAAAAAAATTGTTTCGAAGACAATGGAGATTGGCGCACGAGGCAAGCAAGCCGGCGGTTGGAGCTGGAGCACCGCGGCCTACCGCACCGATCTGCATGACGACATCCAGTTCATCAACAGCAGCGGCGGCGCATCGAATGCTGGTTACTTCCAGAACGTGGGCAGAACACGCCGGGAAGGCATTGAACTGTCGTCGGCCTGGAAGCAGAACAGCGTAGGGCTGAGCGCGCACTACAGTTATATCCGGGCAAGCTACCTTTCCGCTTTCTCGGCGCCAGCCGAAGCCAACACCAGTGCAGATGAGGACGGCGCTATCGATATCCTTCCCGGCAACCGCATTCCCGGCATTCCGCGCCACGCCTTCAAACTACGCCTTGACGTTGACGTTTCTGATCGGTGGTCCCTAGGATTGAATGCAGTATGCAACAGCGCGATCTTTGTGCGTGGCGACGAGAACAACCGCGATGCGCGCGGCATGGTGCCGGGTTACACCGTATTCAATGCCGATACTCGCTACGAGATAGCCAAGAACCTGGAGTTGTCGGTTCGTGTGAACAACGTCTTCAACAAGCGGTACAGGAACTTTGGCGTGTTGGGCACAAATTTTTTCACCGGGCCGAACCGCACGTTTGACGGCGGCAATCCGGTATCGGAACCGTTCTACGGTTATGGCGCACCTCGCGGGATGTGGCTGGGAGTTCGCTATCGCTGGTGAATAATGCACAGCAATCCACATACTGCTTGCTCGGTAAATGCAAATCTTGGCAACAGTTTTATGTTTCCTTCCTTTCCTTTCAAAGGGAGGAATACCACTCACGCGTAGGCCACTCGAATTGCCAATTTCTGTACATAACACCCGCCTCCAACATTGCTTAAGGATTTCGACATGATGATGAAACGTATTCTTCCCCGTGCCTTTTTCTGGCTGTGCATCTCCGCTTCATCGGCCAACGTACTGGCTGCCCCGATTGCCTATGTGCCGAACGAAAAGTCGGGCACCCTATCGGTGATTGATACCAGCGAAGATAAAGTCATTGGCGAAATCAAGGCCGGCAAGAAGCCGCGCGGACTGGCTGTGTCTGCTGACGGCAAAAAACTGTACGTAAGCGACCAGCCTCAGAATGCCCTGCTGGTCGTCGACACCGCGAAACGTGCCGTGGTCGATAAGATAGAACTCGGCGAGTCGCCGGAAGGTGTCAGCCTCTCCCCTGACGGTAAATGGGTGATCGCCGCAAGCGAACTCACCAACAGCGTGGCTTTCATCGATACCGCCACCGGCAAAGTCGCCTTCAGCGTGAAGGTTAGCGGCAAGAATCCGGAGCATGCAGAATTCACCCCGGATTCGAAGCAGGTCTATGTGAGCGCAGAGGAAGCGGAGGAAGTCAACGTGATTGACGTGGCCAAGCGCACGGAGATCGGCAAGATCGAGGTAGGCCGCCGCCCGCGCGGCATCGGCTTCACGCCGGACGGCGCGCTTGCCTATGTCGCCTGCGAGCTCGAGAACACCGTCTATGCGATCGATACGCGCAGCATGAAATCCGTCGCGAAAATCCAGGCCGGCACCTTTGCCAACGGCATTGCAGTGTCTCCCGACGGGAAGCAGGTCTACACATCAAACGGCCGCGATGCCAGCGTGTCCGTGATCGACACGAAGGAAAACAAGGTGGTTGCGACCATCCCGGTCGGACAGCGCCCGTGGAACATGGCGCTCACGCCAGACGGCAAGAAACTCTATATCGCCAACGGCCGCTCGCACTCGGTGTCCGTCATCGATACGGAGAAGCGCGAAAAGATTGCCGACATTCCCGTCGGTGAACTGCCGTGGGGCGTGGTCATTCATTGAGATGGCTCAAATCCGGGGATTCTAGATAAGCAATCCCATGAGCATGGTATGGAAGGGAGCGCAAAAAACACGGACAATGCCGGCTTTTCTCGGTCAGTATCCGTATGACATTCCAGCTTCCCTCCAACGTTACCGCGCAACGCCGGCCGCTCTCGCCCACCAGTTATGAATACATCCTGCGTCATAGCGAACTCGGGCAGCTCGGCCGCATCCTTCTGAATGCGGGAGCGGAAAGCTGTTCGGTCACCTATGAAGTGCACGGTGAATCGAATCAGAAAATCACCGCCCTGCGCCGCGAAGTGTTCGAGCCCCTTGTGAACTCTCTCTATCGCGGACTCGCGGACAAGGTGCAGCCGGGCTTGCCGGTAGTAATCCGCGAGGAACAGGCCACACAACAGAAAGCTGCCTGAACGGCGATTTTCTACAGACCTGACATTCTGCGGGAATCTTCGTCACATCCCGAACCGGCTTCAGGCACCGTCCTCTCCTCCGCTTTTTTCTATTCCTCGCTGCACTGAACGCAGAGGTGCATCTTTGGTATCATGTCCCGGCTTTTTGAAGTCCGACCCGACGCATTGCCGCCATGCCACCCAAGCTTTCAACCGGTCGTATCTACCTGATTGCCTTGGTCTTCGCCGGGCTTGCAATCACAGCCCGTCCAGTTCCGGCGGAGCAGGTATTGCAGCGTTTCCCCGCCAAAATGGGAACGCCCTCTCTCAACTTGAAAGACTTGGAAGGCCGGGAGTGGACACTCGACGCATTGCGCGGCAAGGTCGTCATATTGAATTTCTGGGCTGGCTGGTGTGCACCGTGCATTGACGAGTTGCCTTACCTGAACGATCTGGCGCGCAATGATGCCGCCAAAGAAAAACTGGTGGTGCTCGGTGTCAATTTCAAGGAATCAAAGCCGGCCATCGAGCGTTTCATGAGCGACCATCCGGTCGGTTACCCGATACTGCTGGACAGGACCGGCGAGCATTTCAAGAAGTGGGCCGGGGGCATATTGCCCACCACTGTCATCATTGACCGCACTGGCCGCGCACGATGGCGCGTGGTGGGCGAACTGGATCGCAACCACGCAGGCTTCAAGAAAGCCATCGAGAAATTGCTGAAAGATGGCGAGGCAGCGAAAGCCAATACCCAAAAAACCCGGCACTGAACAAGATTCATCTATCGAAGGAAACCAAAAATTGTACTAAAATAAAAACCACTCCGAAACGCGCCGCGTGCTGCTGAAAGCCGCATCCGGCAGCCTGTTCCTCGCGTCCTTGCCGACCGCTGTACTGGCTCAGCAGGAAGAAAAACGCCGCTTTGAGCCGCAGCCCGGAAACTGGCGCACCTTCGAAGTCACGACTTCCGTCAACCTGAAACGAACCGGCGGCCCCTCCACAGTGTGGGTACCTCTGCCTTCCGTCGACACGCCTTGGCAGCAATCGCTGTCGAGCAACTGGTCGGGCAATGCCAAGACCATGCGCATTGGCACCGAAAGCAACTACGGCGCGAAATTCCTTCAGGCAGAATTCGACGGCTCTGCGCCGGCAGTGCTGGAAGTGACTAGCCGCGTACGCACCGAGAACCGCACTGTGGACTGGTCCGCTTCGAACTTCAAACGCGAAACGCCCGAAGAACTGCGCAAGTGGCTGCGACCCACTGATTTAATGCCGCTCGACGGCATCGTCCGCGTCACTGCGCGCCAGGTTACCGAAGGTGCGCGCAGTGATTTTGAAAAGGTCCAGCGCATCTTTGACTGGATCGTCGTCAGCACCTACCGCGAGCCTAAGGTCCGCGGCTGCGGCACGGGCGATATCAAGGCCATGCTGGAAACCAAGAATTTCGGCGGCAAGTGCGGCGACATCAATGGCCTGTTCGTCGGGCTGTGCCGCGCTGCCGGCGTCCCCGCCCGCGATGCGTTCGGCCTGCGCCTCGCTCCCAGCGCCTTCGGCTACAGGGAACTCGGCGGCAATCCGGCATCGCTCAAGGGTGCGCAGCACTGCCGCGCCGAAGTCTATC
>JAQSWC010000163.1 GCA_029266815.1 Paucimonas sp. | reverse complement strand
ACCTCGGCTTCTATATGGCGTGCAATCAGTTCACGGGGCGCCCCTTCGGCGATCATCCTGCCGTGGTCTATCACGGCAAGGCGGTCGCATAAACGCTCGGCTTCATCCATGAAGTGCGTCGTGAGAAAAATCGTCTTGCCTTGTGCCAGCAGCGTTTTCAGCCTTTCCCAGATCATGTGCCGCGCCTGCGGATCAAGGCCGGTAGTCGGTTCATCCATGAAGATCAGGTCTGGATCGTTGATCAGTGCTCGAGCAAGCGTCAGCCGCCGTTTCATGCCGCCGGAGAGTTCTCCGATACGCGCGTTTCCCTTTGCAGCGAGATTCGCGAAATCGAGTAAGGCCGGTATGCGCGCTTCGATGTGTGAATCGGGCAGGCCGAAGTAGCGGCCGAATACCAGCAGATTTTCCGACACCGTGAAGTCGGGGTCGAGGTTGTCACCTTGCGGCACAACGCCTACACGGGCACGTGCCACGCGCGCTTGCCCGGGAATCGAATGCCCTGCCAATGAAATGGTGCCGCTATCAGGAGCAGTCAATCCGAGACAGGAACGCAGGGTCGTGGTCTTGCCCGCGCCGTTTGGCCCGAGAAGGCCATAACATTCGCCGCGTTTGAGAGCGAACGATAAGCCGTCGATGACGGCAAATTTTGCATCGCCTTCGCCGAATGACTTTCGCAGTTCACTGACTTCGAGAATGGATGTCACGGGATGTCGGCAGTGTAGGAGGAAGGCGTAATCTTGCCACAAACCTGATTCGCCCGCGAATCACTCGCCGGCAATAAAAAAGCCAGGCAATGCCTGGCTTTTTTGCGCGTTTGCGCCTGTTTATTCAGCTACGGCAACCGCAGTCTCATCCGAGATTTCAGGACGGTCGACGAGTTCCACAAAAGCCATTGGCGCATTGTCGCCTTGGCGGAAACCCATTTTCAGGATGCGTAGATAACCGCCGTTTCGGTTGGCATAACGGGGGCCGAGTTCATTAAAGAGCTTGATGACGATTTCACGGTCGCGCAGGCGGGAGAATGCCAGGCGCTTGTTCGACAACGAGTCGGTCTTGCCGAGCGTGAGAATCGGTTCTACGACGCGGCGCAGTTCCTTGGCTTTCGGCAGCGTGGTCTTGATGGCTTCATGGCGCAGCAGGGAGACGGTCATGTTGCGCAGCATTGCGAGGCGATGCGATGAAGTGCGGTTGAGCTTACGAAGTCCATGACGATGACGCATGATATTTCCTTTCAGGTTTCAGTTTTAATCCAGCTCTTCTATCGGCATTGCCGCGGGCCGGTACATATTCGTAAAGAATGGAAGCAGGCAAACCTGCTTCCGCGATTACTTTTTACTTCTCCAGGCCGGCGGGCGGCCAGTTCTCGAGTTTCATGCCGAGGGTCAAACCACGCGACGCCAGCACTTCCTTGATTTCGTTCAACGACTTGCGGCCTAGGTTCGGCGTCTTCAGCAATTCGTTTTCGCTGCGCTGGATCAGGTCGCCAATGTAGTAAATGTTTTCGGCCTTCAGGCAGTTCGCGGAACGAACGGTGAGTTCCAAGTCGTCCACCGGACGCAGCAGGATCGGATCGACAGCCGGCGCACGCGAAGGCGCTTCGGCGGTGGCTTCCGTGCCCTCCAGCGCGGCAAACACATTCAACTGGTCGACCAGCACGCGAGCCGACTGGCGGATCGCTTCCTCAGGCGAAATTACGCCGTTGGTTTCGATGTTCATCACCAGCTTGTCCAGGTCGGTACGCTGTTCCACGCGGGCAGATTCCACTGCGTAGGACACGCGGCGGACCGGCGAGAATGATGCATCGAGGATGATGCGGCCGATGGTCTTGTTGGCATCTTCCGACAGGCGACGCACATTGCCCGGCACATAACCGCGGCCCTTCTCGACCTTGATCTGCATGTCCAGCTTGCCACCGGCGGTCAGGTTAGCGATCACATGGTCCGGATTGATCAGCTCGACGTCGTGCGGCAGGTCAATGTCTGACGCGAACACGGGACCTTCGCCTTCCTTCTTCAGGTTCAGCGTGACTTCATCGCGGTTGTGCAGCTTGAACACGACGGCCTTCAAATTCAACAGCAGGTCGACCACGTCTTCCTGCACGCCGTCCAGCGATGAATATTCATGAACGACGCCGGCGATGGTGACTTCGGTCGGCGCGTAACCAGTCATCGAAGAAAGCAATACGCGGCGCAACGCATTACCCAGCGTGTGGCCGTAGCCGCGCTCGAATGGTTCCATCACGACTTTCGCGTGACCAGGGCCAAGTGCTTCAACTTCAATGATGCGGGGTTTCAACAGACTGTTTTGCATGGAATGTCCTTTTCAATACCCTCGGCTCGTTACACCGATAAGGCTGATGGCATTACAAAGAAAAACCTGCCTCGCGAAAGAGGCAGGCGGGATTCGGAATTAGCGCGAATACAATTCGACGATCAGCGATTCGTTGACGTCGTTAGCGATCTCGGTGCGGTCCGGCATCGATTTGAACGTGCCTTCCATCTTCTTGGCATCAACAGCTACCCACGACGGCATGCCGACTTGCTCTGCCAACGACAGCGCTTCAACGATACGGGTCTGCTTCTTGGCCTTTTCACGCACGGCAACCACGTCGCCAGCTTTGACTTGATAGGAAGCGATATTGACGACGTTACCGTTCACGGTCAGTGCCTTGTGGCTGACCAACTGGCGCGCTTCAGCACGTGTGGAGCCGAAGCCCATGCGATAAACAACGTTGTCGAGGCGCGATTCCAGCAACTTCAGCAGCGTTTCGCCGGTGTTGCCCTTGCGGCGCTCTGCCTCGGCGAAGTAGCGACGGAACTGGCGCTCGAGAACGCCGTACATGCGCTTGACCTTCTGCTTTTCGCGAAGCTGGTTGCCGAAGTCTGATGTGCGGGCGCCGGAGGTGCGGCCATGCTGACCCGGTTTGGAGTCAAGCTTGCACTTCGAGTCCAGCGAGCGACGTGCGCTCTTCAGGAAGAGGTCGGTGCCTTCACGGCGGGAGAGTTTTGCTTTGGGTCCGATATAACGTGCCACGTTTTTTCCTTTGGTTATGACGCCCCGATCGCATTCGAAAGTCGCTCGAAATTGCCAGGCGCTAGTCTGATTCGCGTTCGATCAGACGGTGGTCTTAAGAACAAAACCCGCCGATGCATCCGGCGGGCCTACTTGCAATCGAAGCAGCGCTATTTTTGCTGCTTCGCTACTGCAAAATTAGATACGGCGACGCTTCGGCGGGCGGCACCCGTTGTGCGGAACCGGTGTCACGTCCTGGATCTGGGTGATCTTGATGCCGAGGCTGTTCAGCGCGCGAACTGCCGACTCGCGGCCAGGACCGGGGCCCTTGATGCGCACTTCCAGATTCTTCACGCCATATTCCAGCGCGACGCGGCCCGCTGCTTCGGCCGCCACCTGCGCCGCGAACGGGGTCGACTTACGCGACCCCTTGAAGCCCGCGCCGCCCGATGTTGCCCATGACAATGCATTGCCTTGGCGATCGGTTATCGTGATGATGGTGTTGTTGAAGGAAGCGTGGATATGCGCTACGCCTTCAGCTACATTCTTTTTGACTTTCTTGCGCACGCGTGCTGCTGCGGCGTTATTCGGGGCTTTTGCCATGATGATTTCCTTGAATCCTGATCAAACAGCGCTTGGATTATTTCTTCAGCGAAGCGGCAGCCTTGCGCGGGCCCTTACGGGTACGAGCATTGGTGCGAGTGCGCTGGCCGCGGCATGGCAAGCCCTTGCGATGACGCATACCGCGATAGCAGCCAAGGTCCATCAGACGCTTGATGCTCATCGAGATCTCGCGGCGAAGGTCGCCTTCGACGGCGAACTTGGCCACTTCGTCACGCAGCTTTTCCAGCTCGTTGTCGTCCAGGTCCTTGACCTTCTTGTTGGTCGGGACGCCGGTGCTGGCGCAGATTACTTCTGCGCGCGGACGGCCGATGCCGTAGATCGCCGTTAGGCCGATAACGGTATGCTGGTGGTTGGGGATATTGACCCCTGCGATACGTGCCATTCGTTATTCCTCGATCAATAACCTAATTAACCCTGGCGCTGCTTGTGACGCGGTTCGGTGCAGATGACACGAACGACGCCTTTGCGCTTAATAATCTTGCAGTTGCGGCAGATCCGCTTGACTGATGCGAGCACTTTCATTTTTTGCCCTCTTTCCTTGACTACTTTTTATAAACTGCGGAACCGAGTGAATCGAAGCGGACCCTGTTCCAACAACATCAACGTTTACTTGGTGCGGAAAACAATCCGCGCTCGGCTCAAATCGTAAGGCGTCAATTCCACCGTTACCTTGTCGCCTGGAAGAATGCGAATATAGTTCATTCGCATCTTTCCTGAAATATGACCGAGAACGACATGCCCGTTTTCCAACTTCACCCTGAATGTCGCATTGGGCAGATTTTCTAAAATCTCACCCTGCATCTGGATCACGTCGTCTTTAGCCATGCCTCTGCTCGTTCTCCGTTCGCTTACCGGGAAGAAATACCGCCCTTGAAGTTAGCCTTGCGTAGCAGCGAATCATACTGCTGCGACATCACGTAGTTCTGTACTTGCGCCATGAAGTCCATGGTCACTACCACCACGATCAGCAGCGACGTGCCGCCGAAATAGAAAGGCACCTTCAACTTTACGTTCAGAATTTCAGGCAGCAGGCACACCAAGGTGATATACACGGCGCCTACCAACGTCAAACGCATCAAAATCCTGTCAACGTAGCGCGCAGTCTGCTCGCCGGGACGAATACCCGGAACAAACGCACCACTCTTCTTCAAGTTGTCCGCAGTTTCCTTGCTGTTAAACACCAGCGCGGTGTAAAAGAAGCAGAAAAAGATAATCGCAGCGGCATACAACAAGGCATGCATCGGCTCGCCAGGCGACATCGAAGCTGCAAGATCCTTGAAGAATCTGACCATGCCGCTATCTTCTGCATTTCCGGTCAGCCAGCTTGCGATGGTGGCAGGAAACAGAATGATCGATGAAGCAAAAATCGGAGGAATCACGCCTGCCATGTTCAGCTTCAGAGGTAGATGACTGCTTTGACCGCCATAAACCTTGTTGCCGACCTGCTTCTTCGCATAGTTGACCAGGATCTTCCGCTGGCCACGCTCTACGAATACAACGAAATAAGTAACCGCTGCAACAATCACGCAAATCAGCAAACCGGCCGCCGGATGAATCTCGTTATTCGACACTAGCTGCAGGAGACCGGCCAGTGCGCTAGGCAATCCCGCGACAATACCTGCAAAAATAATGATCGAAATGCCGTTACCCAGACCGCGCTCTGTAATTTGCTCGCCCAACCACATCAGAAACATGGTTCCGGTAGTCAGCGTGACCATGGTGGTGAAGCGGAAG
>JAQSWC010000162.1 GCA_029266815.1 Paucimonas sp. | reverse complement strand
GAATTTCATGATGTGCTTTCAAAAGTATTAATGGATACGTCCAGCCAGCGCGGCCTTGACCTCGGCGCTTGCATGCAGCGCTCCCAACACCGTGACTGATTCGATGGTCGCCAGCGCCAGTTCGGGCGTGACGTCGTTTGCGATGCTGGCAAGTCCCAGCACCTGTATCTCCAGGGTCTGTCCCGCTGTCCGTATCGCTTCCAGGTCGTCACGCGAGTAGTGCTGCAGGCCCAGAACGAGGCTCTTGCGGGCGACGGTCTGCCTCACTACATCGGCATGCACCTGCAACTGGTTGCGGATGGCAGTGCGGATCAGGTCGGTTCGGTTCGAGTAAAAACCTTCCTGCACCAGCAGGTCGATCTGGCCCAGATCCACCGGCCCAAGATTGATAGTGATCTTTTCAGTGCTTTCGATCGGTTTCGAGCGGATTTCATGAACATTCATGGCGGCTTGCTCTTTCAAAAGAGTTCCGGTTTCCCGTGGGCTCCATCCTTGCACCATCCATATGGATGGCATGCGGAAGGTAAGTACGCATATGGTCCCCAAACCAGTGATTAGTTCAATTCTTTTTCTTCATCATCGCACTCTGGAAACAAGCCATCTTCCGAAGCCGCGTCGCTCCTTGTCTGGAACTTAACAAAGGTCGCGGCTTCATAAAGGTTCGTTATCGTTTTGCTCACCATGACATTGCAGATCATCACGTTGCCTTGAGCGCGATATTCAAGTTCATGAATTGTTTTCAGGAGATTGTCATGCCACTCGGCTTCAATATCGGAAATATTCTTCAGCAATACACCGGCCTCGATCCGAAGCAAGCCCCCGCAAATATCGATAGAGATTTCGACGAGATTGCCCAACATAGCCCTCACGACGATCTGGCGGACGGCATCGGCGAAGCTTTCCGTTCCGACCAGACGCCTCCCTTTGGCAACATGGTCAGTCAGCTTTTCAATCAGGGCAATGCACAAGAGAAAAGCGGCATGTTGAATCAGTTGCTCGGCTCTCTCGGCCCATCCGGCATCAGTTCGCTGTTAGGCAGCGGCCTGGGCGGGGGTGCGCTGGGTGGCTTGCTGAGCCGTTTTACCGGCCATCAGCAACGAGAACTCGCCCCGGAAGACGTCGAGAATCTCAGTCCCGATGAAGTACAGGAACTGGCGGATCGCGCGGAAAAACAAAATCCCGGCATCATCGACCAGATGAGCCGATTCTATGCGCAGAATCCGACGCTGGTGAAGGGCTTGGGTGGTGCGGCGCTCGCCATTGCGCTGGCAAAGATGTCGCAGCGCAATCGTTGAGAAAGGCATGTCGGGCCGGCATGTTTGCCAGCCCGGCTCTTCATGCTGCAAGCTTAGCGGTCCGGTTCGTTTTCTCGCTGCCTGGTTTTTCTCTTTCGAATGCCTGTGTCAATGCGTTTGTCTTCACTACGCGCAGTTGACCCCTCATCCATGAATCTCTGCAAGTAAGGGGCCGTGCGGCTTGCGGCTGTTGCGGCTACTGTCGCAGGTGGGCCAGCCACTACGACGCGCCCGCCTTCTTCTCCCGCGCCTGGGCCGATGTCGATCACCCAGTCGCTTGCCGCCACCACTCGCATGTTGTGCTCCACCACGATCACGGTATTGCCTGCCTCGACCAAGCCTTCGAGTTGCGTGATCAGCCGTTCCACATCCGCCGGGTGCAGGCCGGTGGTCGGTTCATCCAGGATATACAGCGTGTTGCCGCGCCCCGCGCGCTGCAGTTCAGTCGCCAGCTTGATGCGTTGCGCTTCGCCGCCGGAGAGCTCGGTGGCCGGCTGGCCGAGGCGCAGGTAGCCGAGGCCGACTTCGCGCAGGACGGTGAGCGAGCGCTGCACGGCCGGTTCGTCGGCGAAGAAGTCCCATGCTGTATCCACTGTCATGGCAAGCACGTCGGCAATGTTTTTTTCACGGTAGGTCACTTCCAGCGTCTTGTCGTTGTAGCGCGCACCCTTGCAAGCGGGACAGGGCGCGTACACGCTGGGCAGGAACAGCAGTTCCACCATCACGAAGCCTTCGCCCTCGCAGCGCTCGCAGCGGCCCTTGGCAACGTTGAAGGAAAACCGTCCGGCATCGTAGCGCCTTGCGCGCGCTGATTTGGTGGCTGCGAAAAGTTTGCGCACATGGTCGAACAGGCCGGTATAGGTGGCGAGATTGGAACGCGGCGTGCGGCCGATCGGCTTCTGGTCGACCTGCACCATGCGGCGGAGACCTTCCTTGCCGCCCACGCCACCGACAATGCGCCCGCCCAGCGTCACCGGCCGCACGTGCTCCAGTTCGCCTTCTTCCGCTTCCGCCGGAATCTCGTGCCCCAGTTCCTGCGCTACCAGTTCCACCAGCACCTGGCTCACCAGACTCGACTTGCCTGAGCCCGAAACGCCAGTCACGGCCGTCATCACGCCGAGCGGAAAGTCTACAGTGAGCCTGTGCAGGTTGTTACGCGACACGCCTGCCAGTTTCAGCCAGCGTTGCGGTGTGCGCGGCGTTCGCAGCAGCCCGCGGTCATGCGAAAACAGGTAATGCCGTGTTTGCGATTCCTCGATGGCCTGCAAACCTTTCAGCGGCCCGCTGTAGAGAATATGCCCGCCCTGCTCTCCGGCAGCAGGGCCGACGTCGACGATCCAGTCAGCATGCTTGATCACATCCAGCGCATGTTCGACTACGAAGAGTGAATTGCCGGCCGCCTTCAGCCGCGCCAGCGCGCGCAACAGCGCTTCCGTGTCGGCCGGATGCAAACCGGCCGACGGTTCATCCAGCACATACACCACGCCGAAGAGGTTCGAATGCACTTGCGTGGCCAGGCGAAGGCGCTGCAATTCGCCGGGCGAGAGCGTGGGCGTGCTGCGTTCCAATGTTAAGTAGCCGAGGCCGAGATCAAGCAGCACCGCGAGACGCGCAACCAGGTCTTGCGCGATGCGTTGGGTAACGATGGCTTTTTCCGGGTGCTGCGCAGCGCGCTTCTTGTGGTGATAGTTACCGTCTTCGGCATACGGGTGGAAGAGCGCCGCCAGACGCTTCAACGGCAGGCGCGACAGGTCGGCAATATCCATCCCGGCAAAGGTGACGGAGAGCGCGTCCGGATGCAGGCGCTTGCCCTGGCACATCGGGCAGTCGGCGCTTTCCATGTATTGCGACACGCGCCGCTTCATTGCCGCACTTTCCGTGTTGGCGAAGGTGTGCAGCACATAGCGCCGTGCGCCGCTGAAAGTGCCCATGTAACTGGGCGATTCCTTGCGTTTCAGCGCCTGCCGCGTTTCCGCCGGCGTGAAGCCGGCATACACCGGCACCGTGGGCGTCTCGTCGGTGAAAAGAATCCAGTCGCGGTCTTTCTTCGGCAGCTCGCGCCAGGGCTTGTCGACATCGAAACCCAGCGTGACGAGAATGTCGCGCAAATTCTGTCCATGCCATGCCGGCGGCCACGCTGCTACTGCGCGTTTGCGGATGGTGAGCGAATCATCCGGCACCATCGATCGCTCGGTCACTTCGTACACACGCCCCAGGCCGTGGCATTGCGGGCAGGCGCCTTCCGGCGTGTTCGGTGAAAACGACTCGGCATAGAGCAATGCCTGTCCGGCTGGATAATCGCCGGCACGCGAATACAGCATGCGGATCGAATTCGAAATCGCCGTCACGCTGCCGACGGACGAGCGCGCCGTGGGCGAACCGCGCTGCTGCTGCAAAGCCACTGCCGGCGGCAGGCCATCGATGAAATCCACTTCCGGCACAGGCATCTGATGGAACAGGCGCCGCGCATACGGCGACACCGACTCCAGGTAACGCCTTTGCGCTTCTGCATACAGGGTGCCGAAAGCGAGAGATGATTTTCCTGAACCCGACACCCCGGTAAACACCACCAGCGCATTGCGCGGAATGACGAAGTCTACGTTCTTCAGGTTATGTTCGCGCGCGCCGCGCACGTGAATGAATTGGCCAGCCTCCGCCTGCGCATCATGGCCACCGTTGCCGGAATCAGCTTGTTCCCGGTACGTGCCGGCTGGATCGGTAAAGTCTTTCGAACTCATTTCCTGAATTGGCTGCTCCGCTGGATTTGGGAGTGCACGGTAAAGGAAATAGTTTCCACCTGCGGCAGCAAGGCATAACTGCGTCTAGTGCGAGCGGCAGATTCGTTTGCGCGGGTAAAGATATTGCCGGCGGCAAAGTGCCGTCTGGCGCCTAGCCTGGCGAAGCAGAAAGCGGAAGGGCGAACCGGTGCCGGATCAAGCCTGTGGAAAAAATGCGCTTACCCTGTTGCTCAGTAAGGGAAGGCATCGAGAGGCACCGGCCTGCCGAAGAAAAACCCTTGGAACAGCCGGCAGCCGTGCTGCATCAGGAAATCACGTTGTGCCGCCGTTTCCACTCCCTCTGCAATGACGTCCAGGCCGAGGCTGCCGCCAAGCGCGATGATGGTCTTGACGATGGTGGCATCGTTCTGGTCGTTCATGATGTCGCGCACGAAGGACTGGTCTATCTTCAACTGGTCGAGCGGCAATCCCTTCAGGTAGTACAGCGACGAGTAGCCGGTGCCGAAATCGTCCAGCGAGAACCTGATGCCCCGCTGCTTCAACTGCGTCATCTTTGCGATCGTCATTTCCATGTCGTCGATCAGGACGCTCTCGGTCAGCTCCAGCTCCAGCCTGCCGGGTGCGATACCGGCGGCTTCCAGCACATCGAGCAGATGCCCGACGAACGAGGAATGGCGGAATTGTTTGGCGCTGACGTTGACCGACAGCGAAAGATGCGCGGTTTCCCGTTTCGCCGCCCATGCCGCCAACTGCTTGCAGGCGGCCTTGAGTGTCCAGCCTCCAATCGGCACGATCAAACCAGTGTCTTCGGCAACCGGAATGAATTCGAGCGGTGCAACCATGCCGCGAAGAGGATGCTGCCAGCGCAGCAGCGCTTCGGCGCCGATGACTTCGCCATGCTGGTTCACCTGGGGTTGATAGAAAAGCTCAAACTCGTTTTCCTGCAACGCCAGCCGCAGGTCTGCTTCGAGTGCGGAACGGGCGGATACCACAGCCTGCATACCGGGATCGAAAATCCGGATCGCATTTCGTCCGGCCGCTTTGGCTTGGTACATCGCCATGTCCGCTTCCTTGAGCAGCGTGTTGACATTGTCCGATGACTCGTCGAACAGGGCGACGCCGATGCTGGCGGTAGTGTAGTGCTCATGTTCGGCGAGGCGGCAAGGCTCCGCAAATGCAGCGAGCACTTTTTCGCCGAGGGCTTTTGCCTGCGCGGTTGCTTCGGAAATATTGGAACTCAGGCGCTCAAGCAGCACCACGAACTCATCGCCACCCAGGCGTGCCACCGTATCGCTCACGCGCAGGCAATCGGAAATGCGGCGCGCGCACTCCTGCAAAAA
>JAQSWC010000161.1 GCA_029266815.1 Paucimonas sp. | reverse complement strand
GAGCGTGTAGTCAACAACCTCCAGATCAAGGCTCCGCAGGTTTCCACCGGTTCCGGCAGCCAGCCCAGCGCAAGCGGCCAGTAATAGGCATCAGCGCCCCTTGCGGCGTGCATGAACGAAGAGGGAGCATGGCTCCCTCTTTTTTCATTTGCCGATCGTCTTTATTCGCGGCATGCAATGCAGGACATGCCCTTCTGCGCGTCAGACCTTCCGCTCATAGTGGCCTACAACGCTGCGCTTTCCGGCTGAAATCTTCGTTTTCCATACTTCCTTTCGGGGCATCCACCCCCAGTACGCGTTTATGGTTTTGCCGTTTTTCCCTACGCGTACCGAAGCTGATTCTCAGCCCGCTCGCGGGATTTTCCTTAAGGCCGGACCAGGGTAGCAGCGTGGTGGAATTCGCCGCGGCGGTCACGGCGTTCCGGCACGGAAAACCCGCCTGGATGTCTCACTATTCATCCAAGTCTCGACAGCGGTGGAAGCCGTCGAAGCACACCTCACTGCACCTTCTGCCTGCATCGGTCACGCCACGCCTGAATGAAAAACGGCTGCAGGGATGCAACATTCCTGCAGCCGTTCTCGTTCCAGCAGCCTAGCTCGTCTCGCCGGCTACGGCAGCTTGATTTCGTACACGGCATGTCCCGCAGTGAACGCAAACGTCTTGGGGCCGGTTCCTACGATGGAACGGATGGTCACGGCGCCGGCCGAGGGGATCGAAAGCGAGGTGCCGGTCCCGGCAACCGCAGACACCGAACCGTCGGGCATGATTTGATAGATCTTGCCCAGCACATTCGTGAAGGCGTAGATTCTTCCCTGCGTGTCGGTGGCGAGGCGCTGTATGCGTTGGGTGCCGGGAAGGGTAATGCCTGGCACGGTGTCGTGCGTGCCGGCATAGTTGCCTTCATAGGAAAGCTTGGCCACAACGTTGAAGCGATCGCTGGAAATGTACAGGTTCTTGGTCGCCTCATCGAGCACGATGTCAGTAAAGCCGTCCTCATTGTTGGTGGTTCCTTGCGGAGAGCTCATGCGGTAATCCCAGACATGCTCGGTCTGCGTTGCCGTAATCCTTCTCAGTCCGGCCGGAGACTGACCAACACTTTCGTCCGGAATGTTGCTGAGATACAGATTCTCGAATGTGTAGACATCCCCTTTCGAGTCGATCGCCAGCCGGCCCAGGCTGCCGATGCCGCTGCCGACCGGAGCAATCTGCGTGGCCGACACCAGCTTGTGCACGCCCTGCAGGTTGCTGAAATACACGCTCCCCTTGCCATCGACAGCCAGTCCTTTTACGGCAAAGGGGCTGAGAGCAGCCACATTCGCCACGGTGCTGACCTGCGCCCCTGGGCATACCTTCTTGATCTTCGCATTGCCGTTGTCGGCTACGTACAGGTTGCCTTCTGCATCCCTGGTTATCGCTTCCGGCTGGTTGAACCGCGCGGCCTTGCCGGTACCGTCGGAATCGCCAGGCATGGTTTCGCTGCCTGCGATCACGCGCAGGCTTACGCTAAGCAGCGACGTATTTGCCGGCGCATTGCACGGTGACGGCGATGGTGCGGGCGCAGGCGTTGGTGTAGGTGCGGGACTAGGAGCCGGGGTTGGCGTCGGAGTCGAAGTAGGCGTCGGTGTGGGGGTCGGAGCGGGACTGGAGGAGCCGCCTCCTCCTTCAGGCAGCGTGGTCGCGGGCGGCGGTGTGGATACCGAACCGCCGGACGCGCCTCCACCACCTCCTCCGCCGCACGCGCTCAGCAATGCAGCCGCAATCAGGGTCAGGCCGAAACGGCAAAGTGTCGATGAAGCGCGTCCAGCGTCGTGGGCCGGTGCGCTGAAGAAGGCGTGGAGTCTCATGTTTTCCCCTGTTTCAAAAAAATGTTCGGTTCGTCGTTATTGTTTGTCTAACGGTACTATCCGGTTCCGGGAATCAATTGACAGTGAGCAAAGTAGCGGCTGCAGTGAATCAATCCAGTTCAAATGCAGCCCGGCTCTTTTACATTGCTCAAGACTTACCGCGATGCACCACGCAAGAAACGTTCATCCTGCGGTGCTATGATGGCCGCCCGGCAAGGAGCATTCACATGAGCAACACACCGAAATCGTCTGATTGCGCACTCACGCATTTCGATGCGGCGGGCCAGGCCCACATGGTGGATGTGGGCAACAAGGAAGAGTCGCATCGCATCGCGCTTGCGCGAGGCCGCATCGCGATGAAACCCAGCACGCTCGCCACGGTGAAAGCCGGCGACGCGAAAAAAGGCGACGTGCTCGGTATCGCACGAATTGCTGCGATCATGGCGGCGAAGCGCACTGCCGACCTCGTGCCGCTCTGCCACCCGCTCCCCCTCACGCGCGTGGCAGTCGACTTCGAGATCAACGAAGCCGAGTCCTTCATCGACTGCCGCGCGCAAGTGGAAACCCATGGCAGGACCGGCGTGGAAATGGAGGCACTGACCGCGGTGCAGATCGGCCTTCTGACGATCTATGACATGTGCAAGGCAGTCGATCGCGGCATGGTGATGACGGATATACGTGTCACTGAAAAGCGCGGCGGCAAGTCGGGAGACTGGTCGGCTGAATGACGACTTGATTCATTAAATACTCCTGCACATCCACAGACACAAAAACTAACGAAACGCATTTCCCTTCCAGACCTGCACTTCCGGCACTTGACAAGCTGTTATAAAACAGCGATGGTTCCCGCTGCCGTATAACTAAAAATCACCTACAGGGAGGAAGGCATGACTACTGCAGCCGCAGTCGACTCACCATTCGGCGCCGCCGATGAAACAATGGAAGCGCCCGGCACCGTCGAGCGTTTTTCTTTCACGGGCACCGGTTCGGAATACTTCAGGATCTGGATCGTCAATCTGCTTCTTACCATCGTCACCCTCGGCATTTATTCCGCCTGGGCGAAAGTACGCAACATGCGGTACTTCTACGACAACACGCATCTCGCCGGCTCGAGCTTTGAGTATCACGGTAATCCGATCGCGATTCTCAAGGGACGTATTGTCGCCGTCGCGTTATTTGCTGGTTACAATCTGGCGTTCAAGGTGTCGGTAACGGCCGGCTTCGTCATGCTTGGTCTGCTGTTTGTCAGCTTCCCATGGCTGATCTGGAAAAGCCTGCAATTCAAGCTGCACAATTCCAGCTATCGCGGCATCCGTTTCGGTTTCCGCGGTTCGCTCGGCCAGGTTTACAAGACTTACCTCGGCATGCCGCTGCTGTCACTCATTACTTTGTATCTTGCGCTGCCATTCGCTCACCAGCGCATGAAGAAGTTCCAGCATGAGGAAAGCCGCTTCGGCACGACACACTTCTCGTTCGATGCCTCGGTCGGCAGCTTTTATCTGATCTACCTGATCGGCTTCGCGGTGATGATGGCAGGCTTCATGGTCATCGGTCTGGGGTTCGCCGGCACGCTGGGCGTGCTCATTGCGGCCGGCGGCTTCAAAGCGGCGGCCGGTGCAGGCATGGCGGCCAGCCTGCTCATGTTCTTCTTCGCCATTTATGCGTGGTTGTTTCTGATGATGCCGCTTTTCCTCACGCTGACGCAGAATCTCGTGTGGAGCAGCACCGCCATCGACGGGCACCGCTTCAAGTGCGACATGAAATGGGCTCGCGTAATGTTCATTGCGTTTACCAACGTGTTGGGCATTGTGTGCACATTAGGGCTCTACATGCCGTTCGCAAAAATCCGCTTCATGAAATACCGCATGGAATCGATGTCGCTTGAACCGAGCGGCAGCCTCGACAATTTCATCGCGGGCGAAATGGAGCATACCTCGGCCACCGGGGAAGGCATGGCCGATATTTTCGACTTCGACCTTTCGCTCTAGGCTATTCAGGATGAATGCACGCGCCTTCTATTACGACGGGCAAAGTTCGCGCCGCCACGAGGTGATGATCTCGATCTCGGACGGCTTGCTAGTCATGGAAGGTGACGTGCAGCGCTCCTGCCGGCTGAATGAGGTAGACATTTCAGAACGCGGGCAGACCGCGGTGCGCAAGCTGCGCTTCCGTGACGGCGCTCATGCCGAAGTCGCGGACAGCGAAATTTTCACTGCCATGCTGAAGTCCGGCGGCCACCACGACTCGGCGGTGGTGCGCATGCAGCAAAGCTGGCGGGCGACCGGAGCGGCGTTGCTGGGCACCATCGCCGTGCTGGCTGCCGCTTACACATGGGGCCTGCCTGCAGCTTCCAAATCCATTGCGCATTCCCTGCCGCCCAGCGTGGAAAAAGCCATAGGCGGAGAAGCCCTCGAATTCCTTGACAAGCACATCATGGCGCCCTCCGAACTGGATGCCGCCCGCCGCCACACCATCAGCACGCGCTTTGCCTCGCTTGCCGCGCCGCGCGGCGGAGCACCCGATTATGAACTGCTGTTCCGCAAGAGCAAGATCGGACCGAATGCGTTTGCCCTGCCCTCCGGACAGATCGTGCTGACCGATGAATTGGTGAAGCTGGCGGAGAACGACGACGCGGTGATGGGCGTGCTCGCGCATGAACTCGGGCATTTGCATGAACGGCATCTGCTGCGGCGCCTGATCCAGAGTTCCGCCATCGGCATTGCAGCAATGGCCATCCTCGGCGACGTATCCTCCGTGATTGCCAACATACCTACGCTGATGCTGGACCTGAAGTATTCACGTGATATCGAAACCGAAGCCGACGATTATGCGGTCGCGATGATGAAAGCCAATCGCATCGATCCAAGCGGCATGGTTGCGCTGTTCCGGCAGTTGGAGAAGGAAGCCGGCAAGCCGGCATCGTCATATCTCGCCAGCCATCCTGCCACGGAGGAACGCATCCTGCGTCTTCGCAGCGCCGGAGTTCCCAAGAACTAGGCTGCACCGGCTGCGGTTTCGTCCGGCAGACGGCTGATCAGGAAATCCACAAAGGTTCTTACTTTCGCCGACAAGTGCCTGCGGCTCGGGTAAATCGCGTAGATGCCCAACTCGGGTGAAGCATAGGCGGGCAGTACCTGTACCAGCCGCCCCGCGCGCAAGTCATCAGCCACGATGAAAAGCGGCTGGAATATCAGTCCAGCGCCGCTGATGGCTGCCAGACGCAGCATGTCGCCGCTGTCGGCCTTGATCGGCCCTGCGATTTTCTGCATCAGGGCTCCTTGCGAGTGCTCCAGCCGCCATTCGTCGGCGTTTCCGCTCAACGCATACCCCAGACAGGCGTGATCCGCGAGATCTTTCGGCGTCTTCGGTTTGCCGCGCCGTTTCAGGTAGGCCGGTGAAGCGCAGATGATGCCGCGCTCGACGCCCAGCTTGCGGGCAATCAGGACCTTCGGATAAGCGGTCACATAGTCGGCAATGATCGGTCCCAGCCTGTGCATGCCGTAACTCATCGGCATGGTGACTTTCAGCACGCCACGCGGCTCGGCAGCGTTCTGCCCTACCGCTTCCTCGGCTTCGGCAATGTCGGCGAGTATCTGCGCGCTGCGTTCATGGAATGCGCGTCCCGACTCCGTCAGGCTCAGCCGCCGCGTGGTGCGGTTCAGCAGGCGGCTTCCCAAGTGGTCCTCCAGGTTCGCCACCTGCTTGGACGCCATGGCGCGGGACATCTGCAAGCGTTCGGCTGCGGCGGCAAAACTGCCTGCATCGACTACCGCAACAAAGACCTTCATGGCGGAGAGAATATCCATGGCATTGTCAAATAAAAGGAAACAATTTAACCAACGTATGGTTATTTATCAACCATTAAGGATCAAATAATATGGCTCACAGCTCAAATGCTTTGAAGAGCCCAACCGGGCCGCGCCTATAACCGGCGCCTGGCACGATTGCATCGCAGGAGACAGACATGAACCGATTGCCCACTCTTTTCATTTCACACGGATCGCCGATGCTGGCGCTGCAGGACAGCCCCGCGCGCCGCTTTCTCGAGGAACTCGGCGCTTCAATGCCGCGGCCGGCAGCGATCGTGGTTGCTTCAGCACACTGGGAAACGGCTGGCTCGCCTGCGGTGAGCTTTGCCGAGCAGCCTCAAACCATTCACGACTTCGGCGGCTTTCCCGCCGCCCTCTTCGACATGCAGTATCCCGCGCACGGCTCGCCCGACTTGGGCGCGCAGGCCTCTGCTTTGCTAAAGGGAACTGGATATGCCGTTCAGCGCAACACGACCCGAGGGCTGGACCACGGCGCCTGGGTACCACTGAAGCTGATGTATCCCGAGGCCGATATTCCGGTGCTGCAGGTATCGCTAGTGCGCGGCGCATCGCCTTCGGAACATGAACGGCTAGGCGCGGCGCTGGCTCCGCTGCGCGATGAAAACACCCTCATCATCGGCTCCGGCTCGCTGACTCATAACCTGTACGAATTTCGCGGACAGGATGTCGATGCGTCCGTGCAAAGCTGGGTCAGCGGTTTCAGCACCTGGATGCATGACATGCTCCAGGATAAGCAGCGCGACGCACTGCTGGATTACCGGCAGCGCGCACCTTTCGCCGAACGCAACCATCCCACTGAGGAGCATCTCCTCCCACTCTTTGTCGCGATGGGCGCGGCGGGAGAAGGAGTCGCAGCCGAACGCCTGCATTCCAGCGTGGAATACGGAATCCTCGCCATGGATGTGTATTCATTCGCCTAAATACTCTTCAGAGACTCGTTTTTTTACGCGGTAGATCCACCTCAAGGCTGACGCCATTGAAACAACCAACATCAAGAAAAGGAGAACATCATGCAAACCGATACCAATTACGCATCCCATACCGACGATCTCGGCAAACTAATACTACGCGTCTCGCTAGCCGTACTACTGCTCTTCCATGG
>JAQSWC010000160.1 GCA_029266815.1 Paucimonas sp. | reverse complement strand
CGGGGATTTTAAGCGCAACGGCAAGTAAAATGCTTGACGGTTTCGTTACCCGTAATTTGAAAGCAGAAAATGAACGAAGCTCGACGCAAGAAAGTCCAGTGCCTGTCGCCCACGGGTCTGCATCACATGGCCTACAAGGAGTGGGGCGACCCCGACAATGCCAAGGTACTGGTCTGCGTGCACGGCGTGACCCGCATTTCGGACGATTTCGACAATCTCGCGCGTGCAATGAGCGGGGAATACCGGGTGGTCTGCCCGGATGTGGTGGGGCGCGGCCAGTCCGGCCGGCTCCGCGATCCTCGTCATTACCAAGTGCCACAGTATGTGAGCGACATGGTGACGCTGCTGGCTCGCCTGGAAGCGGACACCGTGCATTGGGTGGGCACGTCCATGGGCGGGCTGATCGGTATCGGGCTAACATCGTTGCCCGAAAATCCGGTGTCGAGACTGGTGTTGAACGACATCGGCCCGACCTTGAATGCGGAGGCATTGAAACGCATCGGCGATTACATCGGGCAGTCGGTTCGCTTTCCCACTCTGGATGAGGCGGTGAAATACATCCGGGATATCTCCGACAGCTTCGGACCTCATACCGATGAGGAGTGGCGCAAGATCGCAACGGATGTGCTCCGGCAGGACCAGGACGGGCAGTGGATACGGCACTACGATCTCGGCCTCGCAGTTCCTTTCAAAGGCGTGGACGAGGCCCTGGCCAGCCATACGGAAAAACTGCTATGGGCAGCTTACGATGCCATCACGTGCCCCACGTTGCTGATGCGGGGCACGGAGTCCGACCTGCTCAGCCGAGACACTGCGATGCAGATGACGCAGCGCGGGCCGAAAGCCAAGTTGATCGAATTGCCGGGTGTGGGTCATGCACCAACCTTTGTGCACGACGATCAGATCGCGATTGCGCGTGAATTTTTACTGGGTTGAACAAGTATGGAATTGAAACGACTGCATGTCGGCAAGACGCTTTCCGAAGCAGCCATCCATAACGGCGTGGTTTATCTTGCCGGGCAGATTGCGGAGGATGCCACGCAGGACATCACGGGGCAGACACGGGAAGTGCTGGGACATATCGATCGCCTGCTTGCCGAAGCGGGTAGCGACAAGAGCCGCATCCTGACATGCCAGATCTACCTGGCCGATATTGGCGAGTTTGCCGCGATGAACGCGGTATGGAATGACTGGGTGGCGGAAGGCAATTCGCCGCCGCGCGCCACGGTGGAAGCCAGGCTCGCCAAGCCCGAATGGCGTGTCGAGATGGTTGTCACCGCTGCGTTGAGATAAGGTTCGAATGGTTTCTACCGTTTTGGCGCACGGTGTCGCCGAAGAGCAGTTGACCGTCGGGCTTTCGGGGGAGGAAGCGGGCCGCGTGCTGGACGCGGTGAGCTTCGTCAAGCCTGTCTACTCCGGGCATGTGCTCGTTACCGGACAGGACGCATTCAATTTTTCCCTCGGCGTCGCCCTGACGCTCTCTCAGCTCAATACCGATGCGGATAGCCGTGTTGCCGCGCTGTTGTTCGAGTTGCCGGTCATCGATGCCAAGGCATCGGAAGGCATCGCGGCACGCTTCGGTCAACAGGCGGCCGAGTTGGTATCCGATGTGCGGCAATTGATGCGCCTGCATGAAATCACGTTCAGCTTGCCCGAAACCGGCCGCGGCAAGCACGCGGCACAGGAGGCCGCCGCGCAACTCGAGACCCTGCGCAAGATGCTGCTGGGTATGGCATCAGACATGCGCGTCGTGCTGGTTCGTCTTGCATCTCGCGTCACGACGCTGCGCTATTTTGCCGAAATTAAACGCGAAGACGACATCTCCCGGCACTACGCGCGCGACACGATGGATGTGTATGCGCCGCTCGCCAACCGCCTGGGCATCTGGCAGCTCAAGTGGGAACTGGAGGACTTGGCTTTCCGTTTTCTCGATTCCGATGCCTACAAGCGCATTGCGAAGATGCTGGAAGAGCGCCGGATGGAGCGCGAAGCGTTCGTCGAGACGGCGATCGTCCGCCTGAAAGCGGAAATGGTGAATGCCGGCGTCAAGGCCGAGGTATACGGCCGGCCGAAGCACATTTTCAGCATCTGGAACAAGATGCGCGGCAAGTCCATCGACTTTTCGGAGCTCTACGACGTGCGTGCCTTTCGAGTGATCGTCGAGGACGTGAAGACCTGCTACACCGTGCTGGGAATCGTCCACAACATCTGGACGCCCATTCCCGCAGAGTTCGACGATTACATAGCCAAGCCCAAGGCCAACGGTTATCGATCCCTGCACACCGTTGTTACGGCGGAGGATGGGCGCGCCCTGGAAGTGCAGATCCGTACGCATGAAATGCATCGCTTCGCCGAATACGGCGTGGCGGCGCACTGGCGCTACAAGGAGGCCGGCGGATCCAATTTCTCCGCGCAGAAATACGACGAGAAAATTGCATGGCTGCGCCAGCTTCTGGCCTGGAAGAACGAGGTGGCCGACGCCGTGGTAGAGCAGGAGGACCTTCAGCGCGAGTGGGTGGAGAAGCTCAAGTCGGCGTCGCTGAACGACCGCATCTATGTACTGACTCCGCAGGCCCGGGTGATCGAACTGCCGAGCGGCGCAACGCCTATCGATTTTGCCTATCACCTGCACAGCGATGTCGGCCACCGCTGCCGGGGCGCCAAGGCGGACGGCGTCATGGTGCCGTTGAATACACCCCTGAAGAGCGGACAGACGGTGGAAATCATCACGGCGAAAGGCGGCGGCGTTGCCGGCCCGTCGCGTGATTGGCTGAGCCCCGGCTTCACGGCAAGCGCGCGCACGCGGGCGAAGGTGAGGGCATGGTTCAACGCCATCGAGCAACAGGAAACGATTGCACACGGCCGCGCATTGCTGGAAAAAACACTCCAGCGCGAGGGTAAAACGGCGGTCAACCTCGACGATCTGGCTCATACACTGGGCTTCGCCAAGCTGGAAGATCTGCTCCTCGCGGTGGCGAAAGAACAGTTTAGCCTGCGTCTCATCGAGCAGGCGCTGCATGCCGGCGAGCAGGCCGAAGTGGTTGGGGAAGAGGCGCTGGTCACCCGCAAGAGCCGAACCTCCAGCGTAACGCAGGGCGCGAAATCAGGCGTGCTGGTGGTGGGTACTGATGGGCTAATGACCCAGCTCGCACGTTGCTGCAAGCCGGCTCCGCCGGATGACATCGTCGGTTTCGTCACTCGCGGCAAGGGCGTATCCATCCATCGTTCCACTTGCCGAAATCTCTCGCAGATGCGCAAGCTCACGCCGGAAAGGGTGATCCAGACCGAGTGGGGAAATGCGGGACGCGACACGGTTTATCCAGTCGATATCTTTGTTCTCGCAAGTGACCGGCAGGGTTTGCTGCGGGACATTTCGGATATTTTTCTGCGCGAGAAAATCAATGTGATCGGCGTGAGCACGCAGACGGCCAAAGGTACGGCGAAAATGGCTTTTACCGCGGAAATCGGCTCGACCGCCCAGTTGATGAAAGCTCTCGGTGCGATCCGTGATGTCAACGGCGTAGTAGAAGCACGCCGTCATTAGCAAGGGCTAATGCTTGATGTTGCAGCCGGACGCGGTCAGGGGGGCTGTTTCCGGCTGCAAGGTGACATGGTCGATGCCGTGTTTTTCAAGCAGCATCTTTTTCACTTCGCGGAGCACAGCGGGCCACTGTGTCAGATCCTGAATCTCGATGTGGCCTGTCAGCGCCGGTTGCCCAGGCGACATTTCCCACACATGAAGGTCATGCACCGAGGTAATGCCCGTAATTGTTTCCATGTCTTCACCGACCTGAACGTAATCGATGTGGTGGGGAACGCCTTCCATGAGGAAGTGATAGGACTCTCGCAGTACCGCCAGGGTGGAACGGCAGATCAGCGCCGCGACCAGCAGTGACAGCAGGGGATCGATGGGCAGCCAGCCGGTGAAGTAGACCACCGCTCCGGCGATGATGGCGGCAATTGAGCCGAGCATGTCGCCCAGCACGTGCACCAGCGCCGCGCGCGTATTCAGGCTTCCCGCATCGCGAGACAGCACCCAGGCCACGATGATGTTGATGCAGAGCCCGATAACGGCTACCAGCATCACTGCTTCACCGCGTATGGCTTCAGGCGATGCAAATCGCTGCACCGCTTCAAGCGCAATCCATGCGACAAGGGCCAGCATCGCCAGGCCGTTGACGAATGCTGCAAGCGCTTCGGCGCGGCCGAATCCGTAGGAATTCTTTGACGAAGGGGGGCGCCGCGCTATTACTTGCGCCAGCAGTGCCAGTGCAAGCGCGGTCGCATCGGTCACCATGTGTCCGGCATCCGAAATCAGAGCCAGGGAATTCGACCAGAAGCCTGCGACCGCCTCGATGGCGGCGAAACCCAGGGTTAATACTAGGGCAAGGCGCAGCGCTCCCGAACTTTTCGAATCGTGACGGTGCGTATGGTGCGCGTCACCGGCGCGGTGCTCATGAAGGTGATGCGAGTGGGAATGATCGTGATGGTGAGCCATGAGCGACGGAACGTCGGTGTTCTGGGTGAGGGTAGTGTAGAGGAAAAACCGTTGCAGGTATCACAGGGCCGCTCTTCCGGCTGCGAATGATGTTGGATATATGTCCGACAGGTATGATTGCCGAACCTTGAGCAAAACGTTTTTATCATGCCGAAATTTGCCGCCAACCTGAGCCTGATGTATCCCGAGTACGATTTCCTTGAGCGTTTCGGCGCTGCCGCGCGCGACGGGTTTGCAGGAGTCGAATTTTTGTTTCCTTACGGCGTGATCGCCGGGGATATCAAGTCACGCCTTCAGGAATACGGCCTGACGCAGGTCATGTTCAATTGCCCGCCGGGAAACTGGGCCGAGGGCGAGCGGGGAATTGCTTCCCTGCCAGGGCGGGAGGAAGAGTTCAAACGTGGACTGGAGCGGGCGTTCGGATATGCCAATGCGCTGGGCGTGAAAAAACTGCATGTCATGGCGGGCTTGCTGGACGACGAGGCGGACCGCGCTAGACACTATGACGTTTATCTTGAGAACCTTGCTTATGCTGCTGCCCAGGCTGCGGGTTTTGGAATCACAATGCTGATTGAGCCAATCAATACGCGCGACATGCCGGGATATTTTCTCAACCGCCAGGATGAGGCGCACGCGATCTGCAAGGCGCTCGGCGCTCCGAACCTGAAGGTGCAGTTCGACTTCTATCACTGCCAGATAACGGAAGGCGATCTCGCCGTCAAATTGCGCCAAGATATAGCCGGCATAGGTCATATGCAGATCGCTGGTGTCCCGGACCGTCATGAACCCGACGAGAGCGAAATCAATATTCCTTTCCTGTTCCGCTTG
This sequence comes from Paucimonas sp., assembly GCA_029266815.1. Lineage (GTDB taxonomy): Bacteria > Pseudomonadota > Gammaproteobacteria > Burkholderiales > Burkholderiaceae_D > JAQSWC01. The sequence goes on along the minus strand of JAQSWC010000160.1, from coordinate 75 downwards.
GTGGACGAACTCGGCTATGAAGGATGGGTCGGATGCGAATACCGTCCGCGCGGCGATACGTCTGCGGGATTGGGC
>JAQSWC010000159.1 GCA_029266815.1 Paucimonas sp. | reverse complement strand
GGGAAGAGATTTTTTCCAGCAGCCTCTACCGAACAAACGGCTTCCTTCACAGCATTTTCGTAGTCTGGTTTTGCAGGGTTTCGAAAGAACTGCAGTGCCTTGTCATAGTGTTTTCGTGCACTAGCCAAGCGAGGATCGCCGAGGACGACTTGCGCTTTAGTTGCCAATTCTACTGTGTGTTTTCGCCCACGCCGCCGAACAAGGCCGTCAGCAAATTCGAATGCCAGTCCTTCTTCTTCAAACAGCCGCTGTAGTTCACCGGAAATAAATTTCTGGACATCTGCTTTAGGTGCTGTTATCTCGTACTCATCATTCCAGGTATACCCAACATCTCGGGCTAAGTAGCCATGGAGCCGCTCACAGAAGTCGTACACCTTCTCCCAACTCAATTGCGCCAAGATTTCTTCTGTGTCTGCCTTAGCTTGGGCGGTGCTATTCGATTTCGAATTGTTGTATTCGACTGGAGACAGGCGAGCAATTCGCTGCAACTCTCTCGCAATCGCACTCCAATTTGCAACGTAGTCTTTCTCTACGAGGTCAAGCAACACGTGAAGAAGACCATTGCGAGCCGTCGTAGGAAAGGCATTGTCGATTTGACGATGAGGGCCGCGATGGCGTGCCGAAAAAGGTGGGGCAAGCATATGCGAGGTCTAACGATTATCTGACCCACGTACCGCGTGGATGGCAGACGACAAGTTAAAGAGAAAGCGTACCGCTTGCGTATACATGATAAGGAGGTTCTTTTACTTCAATTTCATCTGGCACGGGAAAACTGTTTGCACAGCAATCGATCTCCACGTATGCAAGATATCCGTCCTCGTCGGCTAATAAAACGATCTCAAGCGTCTTATCGTCGTTTAATAGCTGAAAATTCGCCTCGAAGACGGTGCCGTATCGCCCACGGGCTGCGATAGGTTCAACATTTTCTTCTTTTTCGACATCGACTTTAAAGCTATTGCATCCACAATCGCAAAATTCAGAGAACTCAGCGCTCTCGAACTGCGAGCGCAGTTTCGCTGGACTGGGGAACTGACACTTCGAGAGAATGAAATCTTGCCAAAATTTGGCCTGTTCCAGGGAGTTTGTCATTGGCACTTTAACTTTAATAATGGACACATAGCATCCCAGGGACTTAGGGCGCATCAGCAAAGCGTAATCCGCCGCAATGAAATGCTTTAACCAATTGGAGCAGGCAATCCTCGATGACCTTGATTCTATTTTCCGTACAGCGGATGCCGCGGCCCATAAAGAACGCCATTGGGCATGCCCGCAGTCAGCATCCGTGCATTCGTCATCTTGGATATTTGATGGCTCTGGTCAATGGCGGTGCCGATGACTTGCTTCACGAGTGCGGTCACCAGCATAACGGCCAAGCCGCCTTGATTGTTTTGCCCCTCCTCGCTGGAAGCTGTGGCGCTTCCTTGCCATAGGGTGGCGCCATTCCTCAGGTCTACCAGGGTGGCGCTAGCAGTCACGATCGAAGCGCTTCCGAGAACCATGTATTTGGTGCCGTACTGGCTGATGGTCACGTAAAGTGCTGCGTCCGCGCCGAATATCTCGTGCAGCTTTGCCTTGTCAACCTGATGGATATCTTCCGGCACGGTCAAGCCGTTATTCTTGAATGTCTCGTCGACCAGCGAGATCGGCAATACGTAATATCCGGACTCGGCCAGCGGCCTCTGGGTCGTCGAGTAGAAGCCGTAAAGTGCCTTGGTATCGAGACTGTTGTTCTTCGGCGGAAGAATGAGAATGGATTTCGGATTGGAGACTTTGAAGTTCGTATAGTCGTAAGGCTGTTGTGTCGTTGCGCAGCCTGTGAGAATCACTATCAGCGCAGCCAATCCGATTTTTGCGATATTTTTCACTGCGTGCTCGCTTTCTTGAACTGGTTGTTCAGATTGTCGATATAGCGAGCGGATTCCGGGAAGGCCTGCTTTTCCATGTTCAGCATGTGCCGGGCTTCATCAGCTTTGCCGGCCCGTTCATAGAGCATGCCCAGATGCGCATAGAAGCCGGGTGGGACTTTCGCATTGCCTGCTTTTGCCTGTTCCAGCATCGACTCCATGGCCAAGATATGTTTTTCCGGCGCTTCTCCCTTGAAATGCGCATAGAGTTGATCTTCGTAATTCCCCCACGAATACAGCTCTGATTTGGTCGCGCAGCCCGTCAAAAGAATGGCTAATGCGGTGCAGAGAAAAATGGATTTTTTACTTTTCATTTTTGCCCCCATCCCTTATTTGAGCAGACCTGCATCCACTGCGGCGGCCAGCTTGTTTACCGCCTCGCGAATGGCAAGATCCAGAACTTTGCCATTCAACGTTGAATCGTAGCTGGCGGTCGAACCGAATCCGACTACTTCGCGGTTGGACAGCGCATATTCGCCCGCGCCCTGAGTCGAAAAGACGACTTCAGATGTTTGCGGATTGATGACGTTGACCGTCACTTTGGCATAGGCGATCTGCTCTTTCCCTCTTCCGAGAACGCCGAAAAGCTGGTGATCACCGATTTCCTTTCTGCCGAACTCGCTGACGTCGCCGGAGAGCAGGTATCTGGCGCCCTTGATTTTTTGGGCTTCGTTATTGAATCCGGCTTCCTGTTTTGCGTTAGCCAGGTTTTCCCGGTCGAGTACGCCGAACCGGTTCGTCTGGTTCAGGTGGTTTATTAGGATCGTTCCCGCCTGGCTGCCCAACCTGTCCACGCCATCACTGAAAATCCCACGCATGTACGGCGACTTGTTTTCAAACTTGCTGATGGAGACCGGAACCCGCGCGCCTGTATAGGGAGTGCTCGACGCTGCGGTGCGAGGAGGCTCTATCGCTCGCGACGATTCGGTGGCCGCGCAGCCGAGGAGAACGGATGATGCTGAAAAGGCCAACAGGCCCGACATAACGATTTCTTTATTGAATTGCATTTCACCCTCCCGATAAATACGATCAGGCAGTGTAAAACGGCTTGTGCTGCTAGGCAATTAAATTGTTGGAGTGTTAATTATTAGGTGTGGACTGAGACGACGACATTGGGTACACGCGGGAGCCCGAACTTTATTTGGCTGGCATTGGCTTGTGAGTGTCGTTCCGGAGGAAGTCGAGGCCGAGTGTCGTAGTTTTACGCCGCTGGATTCCGGCGGTCGCTGGAATGCCAAACCGACGCCGGATCAATAACGCGACTATGGCGTTGACACGTTAGTGGCTCGATGAACCCAGACCTAAATAATTGCATCTTGTTCGACCGGTCGCGAGGAATCACTGCACCACTCGCTCCATGAGCCTGGATAGAGTGCTGCGCCATTCAGCTTAGCTACTTCCAAGGCCAGCAGATTATGGCAGGCGGTTACACCCGAACCGCATTGCATCACCGCCTTTTCGGGGGATTCAATCAAGGCCTTGAACTCGGCAGCCAACTGCCCCGCCTGCTTGAACAAACCATTTGCCTGCAGGTTGTCCTTGAAGAAGCGGTTCTTCGCGCCCGGAATATGCCCGCCGACTGGATCGAGAGTTTCGTTCTCGCCGCGGAAGCGGTCGGGTGCGCGGGCGTCGACTACGGTGAGCTGTTTTGTTGCGAGATTGGCGACCAGTTCATCGGCACCCACGGTCGCGACCAGCGAAGGCCGCAGCGTGATATTGACTTGCCGTGAGGCGGGGGCGCTCCGCGTCAGCTCACGGCCGGTTGCTTCCCATGCCTGCACGCCACCATCGAGCACCGCCACGGCTTCATGGCCTACCCAGCGCAGCATCCACCACAGCCGCGCGGCAAACATGCCGCCGTGCGCGTCATAGGCGATCACCTGGCTGTCATTGTTGATGCCCCATCGGCGCAGCGTTTCAATAAAGGCTTCCCGAGCAGGCAAGGGGTGGCGTCCGCGGAATTCGCCGTTCGGACCCGGGCTCTTGTCCGACAGGTCCATGTCGAGATGCGCGAAGAAAGCACCCGGAAGATGGCCGGCATCGTAAGCGGCCTTGCCTGCATCGACATTCATCAGGTCGTGCCGGCAATCGATGAGGATCCATCCGGAATCGCTCACATGGCGGGCGAGATCGTCTGCGGAAATCAGTGTGGTGTAGGGCATCTTGCTTTTCCTTATACCTCGTTGGCAATCGGGTCGGCTACGGGTTCGGCGGGTGCTTTGGCCTGGCGGGCATTGTAATAGGTGGCGACGAGGCCGCTGCAAAGGATGACGGCGATGCCGGCCCAGCTCATGGCGCCCAGCAGATCGTTCCAAATGAGGAGCCCCCACATGCTCGAGAACACGATGCCGGTGTATTGCAGGTTGGCGGTGGTGAGCGTGTTGCCGAGGCGGTAGGCGCGCGTCATGGCAATCTGCGCAGTAGTGGCGGTGATGCCGATGGCAATCAGCAGCGCGATACCTTTTGCGCCGTGGTCCGTGACATTCAGCAGATGCGTGTCTGGCTCGAACACGGCACCGGCCGCTCCCGCCACCAAGCCCGTGAGGGAAAAATAGAACACCACGCGGTATTCGGGCTCACCAAGTTTGCCGAGGTGTTTGACTTGCAGGTAGGCAAGCGCGGACAAGAAACCGGAACCGAGCGCGATCAGGCCAGGAATCCATTGGTCCGCATGCACCGAAGGCTGCAGCAGCATCATTACGCCTATAAAGCTGGTGAGGATGGCGAGCGCAAGATTCCATTCGAAGCGCTTGCTGCCGTGGTAAAGGCTTATTGCAAACAGGATGCCGGCCATCCAGATCGGCGCGGTGTAGTTGAGGGTGACAGCGGTGGCGAGGGGCATGCGGCTGATGGCATAGAACCACATCCACAGCGCGGCCACACCCACCACGCCGCGCCACAGGTGGGCGAGCGGCAGTGCAGTGCACAGGGAAGTGCGATGAAATTTTGCCGCGAAGAAAATGAAGATCACGCCGATGAGTCCGCGGTACATCACTATCTCGGACGTGGAGTAAATGTCGGAAGCCAGCTTGACGCAGACACCCATCAGGGAAAAGACGAAACTGGCGACGAGCATCCAAAGCGCTGGCATGGCGTAAGGCAAAAGGTAGGGGAACGTTATTGTCTCAGGTATCTGCATCAGGCTTGCGCGGGATCGGATGGACAGTGGCTTATCCCTTCCACGGTTTTGTTTGACTAACGGTACAATTCCCGCACCTTTTCCATTCTCCTGATTCATATATGGAAGAACATGCAGCGGCACCTTGCCGTATGGCATGGCTTACCGAGGAGTCCCATGCGAGGCCGTTTCATCCCTTTGTTGTTGGCGGCGGTTATTTTCGCGGTGGCGCTGGGCGTCACTTACGGGCTTTGGAAAAATTCCCGCGTGGAAGAGGTTCAGAAGCTGCAAAAGGAATTCGATTTCCGTGCGCGCGAAACGATAGAGCGCATCGGCCAGCGCATGGCGACCTACGAGCAGGTGGCGCGCGGCACCAAGGGTTTCCTGCTCGGAGACATCGA
>JAQSWC010000158.1 GCA_029266815.1 Paucimonas sp. | reverse complement strand
AGAATACGCGTCCAGCGGCACTTATTATTTTGCTTCCGGCCGCATCATGAGCGAGGCCTTCCGCGCGACGATGGAGCAGGGCATCAACGTCGGCGGAGAGTATTACGTGAGCCTGGCTTACAAGCCGCTGTTTGCCGCCGGCCGGCCGGTGGCGGTTTATCCGTTGCAGCACTTCATGCAGTGGGGCACGCCGGAGGACGTGGCCGAGTACAACGGCTGGTCGCAAGCCTTCCGCCGGCTGGCGCAGTCACAAGCGAATATGCCTGCTGCCCAGGGATCGCTGGTGGTGCCGATGGCCGGCCTCGGTCAGCGTTTCGCCCACGAGGGCTACGAAGTTACCAAGCCCCTGATTCCCGTGTCGGGCAAGCCCATGGTGGTGCAGGCTGCAGACGACCTCCCGCGAGCCAGCCGTCACTGCTTCGTGCTTCGCAGCGACATGCCGGGGCACGAAGATATTGCGAAAACTCTGACACAGACCTATCCCGGCGCAGTCGTAAAGGACATTCCTTCCGTGACCGAAGGGCAAGCATGCACCGCCCTGATCGGACTCGATGCGCTCAGCGAAAAAACGGGTGACGCCGGTGCGGTGACTTTCGGCGCCTGCGACAACGGCGCGTTATACGACGCTGTCGCGTTCCAGCGTTTGCTGGACGATCCGGAAACCGATGTCATCGTCTGGGGCGTGCGCGGCTACGCCAATGCGGTGCGCCATCCGCAGATGTACGGCTGGATCGACGCGGATGAAAAGGGGGTAATTCGCGGTATCTCGGTAAAGACGCCGCTGGCTTCCCCGGCGAGTGATCCCATCGTGCTCGGCACCTTCACCTTCCGCCGCGCGGACGATTTCCGCCGGGCGGTCGACCGCATGATGGCGCGCAACGGCCGCATCAACAACGAGTTCTACATCGATACTTGCATCAACGATGCCATCGAACTCGGACTGCGCTGCAAGCTGTTTGAAGTGGATAGTTATCTGTCGTGGGGCACGCCGAATGACTTGCGCACCTTCGAGTACTGGCAGTCGTGCTTTCACAAGTGGGCGGGGCACCCCTATCGCCTGGAGAAGGATGGACGCGTGCCGCAAGAGCAGGTGGTAGCGCTAACTAAGCGCTACCAGGCTCTCGTGCCGCCGCTACCGGGACCGCGCGCATGATCAGCCGCGAACTCCGCGTCTTCCTCGTCGTCGGTTCGCTGACGGTGCTGGTGGATTTTCTTGTCTACCGCGGCCTGGTATGGACGGAAATGAGAGTCGACATGGCAAAAGGAATCGGTTTCCTTGCAGGCACAGTATTCGCCTACTTTGCCAACAAGCTGTGGACATTCAACCGGACTGCACATGCGGCAGGCAGTGCCCTGCGTTTCGCCTTGCTCTACGCAGCCACGCTAGGCGCCAATGTCGCGGTAAACAGCCTGGTGCTCTCCGCCTTGAGTGAAATTGCAGCAGCAATGCAGATCGCCTTCCTGTTCGCCACCGGCGTCTCGGCGACGCTGAATTTCGTCGGCATGAAGTTTTTCGTATTCAAACCTGTCATGGCATCGGGAACCAAATGAAATTCTCGCTCGTGATCCCCTGCTATAACGAAGCGGCCAATTTGCCTTTGCTGGTGGAGCGCTGCCGTGAAGTGGTGCGCCGTCCCGGTGTTGAAGTCGTGCTGGTGGATAACGGGTCTACGGACAACAGCCCGCAAGTGCTGAGCGACCTGCTTCCAGCGAACCCGGGCTGCCGCAGCGTGCGGGTGGAAAAGAACCAGGGCTACGGCTTCGGTATTCTCTCAGGTCTGCGCGCAGCGTCGGGTGACATCCTGGGCTGGACGCATGCCGACATGCAGACCGATCCGCAGGATGCCTTGCGCGGACTTGATCTGTTCGAGCAACATGGCCTAAATATTTTCGTCAAGGGTCGGCGCTACGGCCGTCCACTGGCCGATGTCGCATTCACCGTCGGCATGAGTGCATTCGAAACTGCACTGCTGGGTAAACCGCTTTGGGACATCAATGCGCAACCCACCATGTTTTCGCGCGCCTTTTTTGAAACCTGGCGCGAGCCGCCACACGATTTTTCGCTGGACCTGTACGCCTACTATGAAGCGCGCCGCGCAGGGCTGACAGTGCACCGTTTTCCCGTGCTGTTCGGCAAGCGCGCGCACGGCGTCTCGCACTGGAACGTCAACTGGGCCGCGAAACGCAAGTTTATCCGCCGTACGGTGGACTTCAGCCTGCAGCTCAAGAAATCACTGAAATCATGAAGCTCATTGCACATCGCCGCAACACGCTGGCAGAACTGAATGCCACACCGACCCAGTACGGCGTGGAAGTGGATATCCGCAGCATCGGCGAGCGCCTGGTAATTCATCATGACCCATACATGGAGGGCGAATCCTTCGATGCGTGGATCGCCGCCTATCGTCATGGCACGCTGATACTCAATGTAAAGGAAGAAGGTCTCGAAGCCCGGTTGATAGAAGTGATGAAAAGGCACGGCGTCGCTGACTATTTTTTCCTCGATCAGTCTTTCCCCTTCCTCATCAAATGGTCGAAAGCCGGTGAGCGACACTGTGCAGTGCGCGTTTCCGAATTCGAGTCGATCGACACGGCGCTGACGCTGGCCGGCAGGGTGGAGTGGGTCTGGGTTGATTGCTTTACCCGTTTCCCGCTCGACGGTGCGCAGGCTTCTCGCTTGCAAATGGCGGGCTTCAAACTGTGCCTGGTGTCGCCCGAGCTGCAGGGACGAAATGCCGAGACGGAAATTCCGGCGCTGGCAGGCCAGCTGAACGCGCTGGGAATCCGAGCGGAAGCCGTATGCACCAAGCGACCTGACTTATGGGAACAGGCGATCGTCCGATGAAAAAACTCTTTTCTCATCCGCTGTTTCTGGCAGGCCTGGCGCTGAAGCTGTTTCTGATCGCAATGCACCTGCCACGTCCCGCGGCCGCATGGTTCCTGCCTTTTCTGGATGTCAGCACATCCCACTTCGTACTGGATCCATGGCGTGCATGGCTAGAGCAGGGCGGAACGCCGGTCTCCTTTCCTTACGGCTATGTGATGTGGCTGGCATTCCTGCCCTTGACTTGGCTATGCAAACTCACCGGCATTCCACTGATGTTTGCTTATGGCGGCACGCTACTTGCGGCCGACATCGGATTGCTTGCGGTTTTGCGCAGCCTGCTTCCCAAGCGCGAAAAGTTGCTTCTATCGGTCTACTGGCTTTCGCCGATTGTTTTGCTGGCGACTTACGGCTTCGGCCTCAATGATCTGATACCGGTCCTGCTGCTGAGCTTGTCCGTGTACTTCGCTCGGCGGCTCAAGCTGGCTGCTGCTGGGGCACTGTGTATTGCTGCTGTTTCCGCCAAGCTCAGCATGGTGCTGGCGTTGCCATTCTTCTTCATCTATCTCATTCGTAATCGGGCGCTGCGTCAATTGCTGCCCGATTTTGCAAAGGGATTAGTCGCCGCCTTCATGCTGTTCATCGTGCCCTTTGTCCTGTCGAAATCGGGCTTGTATATGGTGTTCAGCAATCCCGAACTTGGCAAGGTGTACGAGTTTGCGTTAGGAATCGGCGGCGCATTGGCAATTTACATCGTGCCGCTGGCGTACATGATCATGCTGTACCTGGCATGGCGGGTACGCCGTCTGAATTTCGATCTGTTCCACGCCATTCTCGGCATGGCATTTCTTCTGGTTGCATTGCTGACGCCCGCTTCGCCCGGTTGGTTCATCTGGGCTCTCCCTTTGCTGGTGACCTACCAGGCCAAATCCGGCCGTATAGCCATTGCGCTGGTTGGTGCTTTTTCCGCGCTCTTCGTTGTTGCCGCACTGGCAGCCATTCCCACGATTTCCATTCTCGAGGAAAGCTATCTGCGGTTGCCATGGCACCTCGACGCACATGCGACATCGCTATTGCATACCGCAATGATTGCGGTTGGCATCGTGCTCGCCATGCGCATCTGGCGCGAAACAGTCAGTCTCAACGACTATTTCCGTTTGAGCAGGAAGCCTTTTGTCATCGGCATTGCAGGTGACTCCGGTGCCGGCAAGGATACGTTGGCGGATGCGCTGAAAGGCCTCTTCGGCGGCCATTCCGTGGCGCATCTGTCGGGCGATGATTACCACCTTTGGGATCGCCACAAGCCGATGTGGCAGGTAATGACTCACCTGAACCCGATGGCGAACGACATTGAAGGATTTGCCAATGACTTGCTGGCATTGCGAGACGGCAGGACCATTCGCCCGCGCCATTATGACCATAGCACCGGCAAGATGAGTCATCCGCATGAGCTGAAGAGCAACGATTTCATCATTGCCAGCAGCCTGCATGCGCTGTATCTGCCCATTCTGCGCAAGTGCTATAACCTCAGCATCTATCTCGACATCGATGAAGATCTGCGGCGCTGTTTCAAGCTGCAGCGCGATGTGCACCAGCGCGGCCATACGCGCGAGAAGGTGCTGGCATCCATGGAAAAGCGCGAGCCGGATTCCGTTCGATACGTGCGGCCCCAGGCTGCACATGCGGACCTGATCATATCTCTGCAGCCGATCAATCGAGCAGCATTGAATCTGAATGGTGAAATTGCGAAGGAGCCGCCGCGGGCCAAGCTGTTTGTGCGCTCACGCAACGGCCTCAATGAAATCTCGCTGATGCGCGTGCTGATTGGTGTATGCGGGCTCCATGTGGACATGAACCTGAATGGCGACGCGACGGAGGTTGATCTCGTGATCGAAGGAGAAACTTCCGCGACGGATGTGGCGATGGCAGCGTCCATGCTCTTCCCGCACATGCTGGAATTCCTCGATGTGGCGCCTGCATGGAAGGATGGCGTGCTGGGGCTAATGCAGTTGATCACATTGGCCCACGTAAATCAGGCCCTCAACAGACGTTTGATATGACACGAAACAATTTCCGCACTCTGCACTAAATGAATTGCCCGATAAGGGTGAAAGTTCGAGACGATGAAGATATATAACCCGGAAAAATTTGGCAGGCTGCCGGATGCCATCCTGTTCGACTTCGACAATACGCTGTATCCCTACGATCCGGCACACGAAGCGGCAATGCAGGCCGTGCGCGAAAAGGCCGCGCGCAGCTTGTCAATAGAGCCTGCCGCATTCGACAAGGCATTTACAGAAGCGAGAAAGCAAGTCAAGGCGCGTCTCGGTCATACCGCATCGGCGCACAGCCGGCTGCTTTACATGCAGCGCATGCTCGAACTGGTCGGCCTCGGGTCGCAGGTATTGCTTGCGCTCGATTACGAGCAGACTTACTGGCGCACTTTTCTCAGCAATGCCATCCTGTTCGACGATGTGAAGGAACTGCTCGACGACCTGAGAATCATGGGCATACCGAGTCTACTTCGGCCTCGACCGTCATTTTGACTATATCGTCACCAGCGAAGAGGCAGGGTTCGACAAACCGAACAGGGCGCCGTTTGACATGGCGCTGCAAAAGATCAGTCCCAAGGGAAACTGCATCTGGATGATTGGTGACAATCCTGTCACCGACATACGGGGATCGCGCGAAGCCGTAGGCGCAATAACGCTGCAGAAGCTGCATTCCGGTGTAGAGCCGGCAGAGGGCAACAATGCGCCGGACGCAAGTTTCCAGGAATTCTCGGACCTGCGGAAACTTTTGCAGAAGCTGGAATCCGGAGCGCAAATCAAGGAAGAACAGCATGCGGGCATCAGTCGTTAATTATTGCGCCGAGATAGGCAAGGACCCGCTGCTGGTGCAGGGCGCGGGCGGCAACGTCTCGTGGAAGGACGGCGACACCCTTTGGGTGAAAGCGTCCGGCACCTGGCTCGCCGATGCTGCGGTCAAGGAAATTTTTGTGCCGGTAGACCTTCCTCATTTGAAGAATGAAATCGCTGGCGGTAATTTTGGTGTCACGCCCAGGCTGAGTGGCGAGTCCTCCTTGCGACCGTCGATTGAAACGCTCTTGCATGCGCTGATGCCTCATAAAGTAGTGGTTCACGTGCATGCGATAGAAGTTCTTGCACGCCTTGTTCGGGAAGATTTCGACACCCATGTTGCCGTCCCGCTCGGTAACCGGCTTAAATGGATAAAAGTCGAGTACAAAAAGCCGGGCGCTGATCTTGCCCGTGCAGTCCATGAAGCGCTTGCCGAAAGAAGCGATGCCGATATCGTTTTCCTTCGAAACCACGGCGTGGTGATTGGGGGCAGCGATATTGCAGATATCGACTCAAAGCTGTGTCTGCTTGTTTCATTGCTGGAATCGCCGGTTTGCGAAACCGTCCCCACCAGGACTGCGGTAAAAGCACTCAAGGTAAACAGCGGCGTCGAATATCAGCCCATCGTGGATGGCAGCTTGCACCAGTTGGCGCTTAACCCGGCATTATTCGAACGCCTTGGCGCGGATTGGGCTCTCTACCCGGACCATGTCGTCTTTTTGGGCGCCCAGGCACATTGCTACGAAGATGAAAAAGAATTTATCGAATCAGTAGTGCACAACGAAGTCATGCCAGAGCTCGCTTTTATCAGGGGAGGCGGCGTACTGGCTCAGGCCGGGTTTAGCCAGGCAAAGCAGGCACAGTTGCGCTGCTATGCCGACGTAATTACCCGGCAGCCGAGAGACTGTGCACTTTCATCGCTCAGCCGGAGCCAGATAGGCGAGCTGTTGAATTGGGATGCTGAGCGTTACCGGCAGCAAATGGCGAAATAGCGTCGTTTTCCTTCCCGCTATGTAATTTAAGTTTTTTTAGTCAGGTGAGCCTTGGCGAAGGCTCAATCTACTTGCGATAAAAAGAAAAGCGGCTTGGCGCTGGGGGCGAGCGGCCAATAAGCCTGCACATCTGGACGTACGGTCAATATCAATAAAACTAGGCACTGCGTAATCACCCATGAAAACCATCTATCTCTTTCTTACCATCAGCCTGATCTGGTTACACCTGGCTGCGTTAACTTCATTAGTCGGCCCCCGTTTCGGTAGTTGGGCCATTGGCCGCGCGGTGGGTGTCTTATCGGTGGTGCTCTTGTGCTTTTTTGTCGAACATTTTGTCGGTTTCGGCTCGATGCGTCATGTGTGGCCGGTTACCGCTGCAATTTCCGCCTTTGTGCTGTGGCGCAATTACAGAACCCTGCTCGAATCCAAATTCCTATCCGGCGAAGTCGTGTTTGCCGTGGTGTTCGCGTATGCGTTCACATGGCGGATATTATTTCCGAGCATTTACCCGACTTCCGAACGATTTGCCGATCTTTCCTTTCTCTCTAACTACATTTCAGGAGAGACGCTTCCGCCGGTCGACCATTGGCTCCCGCCGTTCAAGTTCAATTACTACTATTCGCTTCAGTACTATGCGGCCGCACTCGCAGGACGCTTGTTTCATTTGACGCCGGCATTGTCCTATAACTTTGGCATACCGATTCTTGCGGCGCTGTCGTTATCGCTGGTGTGGGATATCGCGTCACGTTTCATCAGCGGCATTGCACCCCGCATGTTGCTGGTGGCAGTGATCGCGGTCGGAGGAACCGGCGTCAGCGTGTTCTCTCATGCGCTGCATCAGGGTTTGTCAGCAGGCGCCGCAGCCGATCATCATGTGGTTTTGTCAGCCCGATTCATAGGCGAGTTCGAGCGCCACCTCAACACTGAGCTCGGCAAAAAAATGTTCCCTCCGCCGGCTGACCCTAGTTTTGTGCCGCGTGGACTGCCGCTCGAAAACTTCAGTTATAACTTTGTGCTCGCTGAATTCCATCCTCCGCAGGGAGGGTTCATGTTGCTACTGCTGGCACTTGCATTGATTGCTGCTGCCGAAAAACTCGGCGCTGAAGAAAAGAAAAAGAAATGGCTGGTGCAGGCGGCAATGGGAATGACCGTGCCGGCGGTGATCGCGACCAATACCTGGGTATTTCCCTTCCAGTTCCTGTTAATCAGCTGTTGGGCGGTATGGAGAACATGGCAAGGTAGAAGCGATCCGCATCGAAAGCCTGAATGGGGCGCCTTGATTTGCGGAGGCTTCGCCGCGGTGGTGCTGCTATATCCATTTCTGACTGGTTTTGCGACCCGAACTGCGGAGACGCCTATCAAGATGGTTTATCCCCAAGACCATACGCCGTGGCGCTCGTTTCTTGTTCAGTTCTGGCCGTTGCTGGTCCTGATTCTTCTGGGGTTGTTCAATAAGCAGTCGCGACGTTTTTCGCTCTTCCTCGCGGTGTTTTTCGCCTCGCTGCTCTTTGTGGCAGAAATGTTTTTCATTGATGATGCCTCGGGTGACTCGTTTGAAAGAGGTAATACAGTATTGAAATGGTGGGCATGGATATGGACAGGCGGGATTGCATCATTGGGCGCAGTTTTGCTGGCTTCTGACAGGCGATGGGTGAAGTACACCGCAGCCGTTCCTTTGCTGGCCACCTTGGCGTATGCCTATGATGTAGCGGCACTCTGGCGATTCAACCATGAGACAGGCAGCGCGGGGCTCTATGGAACGGATGCCTATACTGGCGACCCTGCAGCCAGGGACATGTTCCGCTATCTCGCTGTAGCTCCGGACGGCATCATCTTGGAGAACCAGTATGAAGATGGCTATCACAATGGTGGAGCTTACGCTGCGTTTTCCGGAAAGCCGGCGCTCATGGGATGGCAGGGTCATTTGTCCAATCTTCGCGGTCACATGGCCCTGATTGACAATCGAAGGGCAGAAATCAGCCATTTTTATTCTGGCGAGATGCAACAGGCCCTCGAATGGCTGCTGGATAACGAAGTGCGCTATGTCGTCTGGAACGCAACCGATTCTGTACGCGCTGACGTTTGGGAGAAAAGAAATACAGAGCTGGCGCCGCGCTTCATGTGGCGCAGGTTCAGCAACAGCTATGAGCCGCAGATCGGCTTATGGGTAAGAAGAAACTGAACGTAGGCTCCGTATTTGAAAACCCAGAGAAGCGGCTCGTGCCCGTTGATCTGGGTTTGAAATTTTTTGTTTTTAATTTTTTAATTTGTTGTTACTATTTCTACAGCATGCAAGCGCTTTCAGCGGCAATGCCATAAAAACTATGTAGGGAGACGACATGGACGTTCAGTACTACGGTTTCACCATTCTGCTGGTCTGGTTGCAGATGGCAGGCTTATCCGCAGCGCTGGCTCCGCGTTTCGGTTCATGGGCTCTGGGTCGCAGTTGTGGCGTCCTGGTTGTCGTGATGGGCAGCTTCCTGATCGAGCATTTCATTGGGCTCGGCTCTCTCAAAGCAGTGTGGTTCTTCAGTTCTGCCCTCGCAGCGTGGTATCTCTGGAAGCACTGGGCTCATCTGAGAACGTCTGGCTTCGTCATGGGAGAAATGATCTTCTCCTTCGCGCTGTTATACGGGCTGATCTGGAAATACGCGTTTCCGAATATCTATCCTTCCGCCGAGCGTCTGACT
>JAQSWC010000157.1 GCA_029266815.1 Paucimonas sp. | reverse complement strand
CCAGCGGCAGGCGCAGCGCGACTTCAGTACCTTTACCGGGCGTGCCGGCGATCCTCAGCTCGCCGCCAAAGTAACGCGCTCGCTCATACATGCCGAGTATGCCCCATGATTCGCGGTTGAGCAGACGGTCGGTATCGATGCCGCAGCCATCATCGATCACGGTCGCCACGATCTGGCCGCCTTCCTGTGCCACGCGAATATCCGCATGCGATGCCTTCGCATGGCGCACGACGTTTGTCAGCGCTTCCTGGACGATGCGGAACAGTGTGGTGCTGCGGTCCTGGTCCAGTTCGACGTCCACCACCTCCGGTTCGATTACGCAGCGGCAGACAAGCTGCGACCTGTCCTCGATCTGCTCGGCATACCATTCAAGCGCCGCCCATACGCCCAACTGATCCAGCACGCTCGGGCGCAGATCGGTGATCACCTTGCGCACCGCATTGATCGCGGTGTCGGCAAGCCCCAGCGCTTCGGTCAACAGCGGATCGCTTTGCTCGCCGGCGCGTCGGCTCCGGTCGATCGATACGGAAACATGGGCCTTGATGCCGGTGAGCAGCGCGCCCAGCTCATCATGGATTTCCTGCGCGATGCGCTTGCGCTCTTCCTCCTTCAGCCGTTCCTGATAAGCGGAAAGCTGACGCAACTCCGCCTGCGACTGGCGCAACGCCGCTTCCGCCTGCTTGCGCTCGCTGATGTCGCGCACCACGCCGGTAAACATGCGGCGCGTGCCGAAACTCATTTCCGCAACAGCCAGATCCATCGGAAAGGTCGTGCCATCCTTTCTTTGCCCGGCAACCTCGCGGCCGATGCCAATAATTTTTTTCTGGCCGGTGTTCCGGTAGTGTTCCAGGTAGCCGTCATGCCTTTCGCGGTAGGGAGAAGGCATGAGCATGGAAACGTTATGGCCGATGAGTTCGGCTTCGCTATAGCCGAACAGGCGCTCCGCCGCAGGATTGGCCCGGTCGATGATGCCCTTCTCGTCGATGGTGATGATCGCGTCCACCGCGGTTTCGAAGATGGCGCGCATCCGCGCCTCGCTTTCCTCGAGGGCGGCTCTTGCCTCGCGGCGACGGGTAACGTCGTGCACCGTCGCCATCACCATAGGAGGCCCGGATGCACTGGTCAACGGAGAAAGGCTGACCTCCACCACGAATTCCTCGCCCGAGCGGCGTTTTGCGAACAGCTCCATTCCGTGCCCCATGTTGCGCGGGCGCGGCTGTGCGATATAGCCGTCGCGCTGCGCAACGTGCGAACCGTGGAAGCGTTCGGGAATCAGGATTTCAATCGGCTTTCCGATCAGCTCGCCCGGCGCGTAACCGAACATGGCCTCGACCGGCGGATTGGCAACAATGATGTTGCCCTGGCTGTCGACGATGAGCATGCCATCGCTGGCCGACTGAAGGAACCAGGCCAGGCTTTGGCCTTCCAGAATGGGGTCTATGGCGTTCCTCGCGAAGAAGAAAAGGGGATGACGAAAACAGTGCGCTTGTGCGTCAATATTTTATCGTCATATTCATTTCCGGCTCCGCTACAGCATAAATGCGTCCGGGCGTGACAAGCCGAAGCCCGTCACGCTACTAAGAGCCTATCCCTCTTTGCCATCCACTCTCGGCGCCAGCAGATAAGGGCCGTACACATAGATATAGAGCAGGAACGCGGCCGACCAGCAAAAGGCGGCTATGGCCAACGCCTCCCTCGCGTAATCCATCACATTGAGTGCGGCGCAGAAACGGGCAATGACGCCGAGCTGCAACAACACGTACATCACCGTCTCGCCGTGCCCCGCTTTCAGCATCCTGCCGGTGTGTCCCAATGCTGTCCTGGTGATCATGCCGATGATGAGCCCGCCCATCGATCCCACTGCCAGCACATGGAATGCCGCGCTGCTGCCAATAACGTTCATCGACGCCAGCGCCAGCAGGAAGAATCCGAGCGGAATCCATGCATACGACAGGTGCAGGATCCATAACAGCGGCAGCTTGAGAGTGCCTTGCGGCTTCCACCCTGCCAGGCGAACTACCTGCGCACATGCAGCGGCCAGCGCCAATCCTGCAGCGAGAGGCGAAGGAGAAAGGAATATCCACGCCAGGCTGGCAAGCACCGTCAGCGCCATGCAGATCACGTCGCGCCGTGCATGAGTGACCGGCCGTATGCCCGGCACCGCGTTGGCGGTAAACATCGGGATCACCCGCGCACCGATGGCGGATTCCATGAACACCACTACAAAAATCGCCGCTTCCATGATCCGCATGGACGAAATGTCCATCCAGCCCAGCACTGAAGCATGGAAGAGGAAATTGATGAATGTGAGCAGAGCAAGCAGACCCACCAGGAACATGTTGCGCCGGTTTCCGGAACGCTTCAAGACCTGGTAGAGAGGCCATCCCGCAGCCGGCAGGAACGCAAGATCCACGATCATGGCGACGGCCGGCGGTGCCGCAATCATCGCTACCCTGCCCGCAACCCACAAGCCGGCCAGCGCAGCGAGATGGCCGTGCCGGGGTGTCCATAACCCGGTCCAGTTGCGCGCGGCGGTGTAGAGAAAGCCGATGATGACGGCAACGGCGAAACCGAACAGCATTTCATGCATGTGCCAGTTGATGTTCACATGCGCGGGCACTTCCATCCAGCCCAGATAACGCGCGCTCCAGAGCGGCACGCTGACAAAAGCGAATGCTGCTGCAAGAAGATAGAACGGCCTGAAACCAAGCGCCCAGAGCGGCATGCCCGCAAAGCGGTCAGGAATGGCGGCCCGCGGCTCTTCGATAGACATCAGCGACATGATTCATCCTTTGCTCAGTAGTCGCCAATTTAGGCGACGAAATCTGGTTTAATTCCCTCCCCTTCAAGGGGAGGGTTAGGGTGGGAATGGGTTATGAGGTGCGACCAAAATAACCCATCCCCATCCCAGCCTTCCCCTTGAAGGGGAAGGAGTGGGGCGCGGACAACTGTCGCCTTAGTTGGCGACCGCCGCATAAACATATATTTCATATGCATCTTAAACGGACTCGCCACGAAAATCAACCTGCCTTCCTCGTATATCAATGACGCCCGCCTTTCCCGACTATTTTGATTTGAATCAATTTTTAACCCAGGCTTCGTCACTTACGATCACCGATAGTCAGGCACAAAGCGGCCTTCACACCTCCATTGCCTGAACGATGAATAACGACATGCAAAGACTCCAATGAAACTAAGTCTTTCCTCTGCCATCTCGTTCGGCGTCGGCTTCATTGCCGTCTCAAGCCCTGCCGGAACATGACGCAGAAACCCAAGATCAAGGCGCAGAATTTTCTTGCCAGGCTGCCGCTGTTCAATGAAATGGCGCCGGAGGAAATCGACCGCATTGCCGCAGGCACGACTGAAGTTCACCTCAAACGCGGCGAGCTGCTGTTTCGCCGCGGCGATGCCTGCACGGGCTTTCATACCGTGATCTTCGGTCAAGTGAAGCTGGCTTTTACTTCGCAGCAGGGCGGAGAGAAGATCGTGGAGATCATCGGTCCGGGCCACAGCTTCGGCGAAGCCGTGATGTTCATGAACAAGCCGTATATCGTGAATTCGCAGGCATTGGCGGACTCGCTGCTGCTTCACATCTCCCGCGACGTCGTGCTGGAAGGCTTGCAGCGCGATCCGGATTTTTCACGGAAGATGCTGGCGGGCCTGAGCCGGCGCCTGCACGGCCTGATCTGTGATGTGGAAGCGTACTCGCTGCGCTCCGGCACACAGCGCGTGATCGGTTATCTGCTTTCGCGCCTGGATGAAGAGGAAGTTGCTAAAGACATCCTGCAGGTCACCCTCCCCTTCAGCAAAACCGTGCTGGCGTCCCGCCTGAACCTGACGCCCGAACATTTTTCCCGAATCTTGCACGACCTTGCTGAAAACAGGCTTATCGATGTCAGCGGAAAAACCATCACGGTTCCGGATGTCGAGAAGCTGCGTATCTTTGAAGGCTGAAGAAAAACCGGCAAGCAATAAATTCTTCGGGCGCGGAAGTCAGCCCGGCTTGCCCTGACCCAGCACGCCTTCTATTTCCTGGCGCTGGATAATTCCCTCTTTGATGAATACCTGCCGGCCGCGGGCATCGAACAGAATGGTGGTGGGATAGGCGCGCACCTTGAACAGTTTCGCCGAATCGGCATTACCCGCAACGATCGGATAGGTGACTCCGAGCTTGCCGGCAAACTGCATCACCCGCGCCTTGCTCTGGCCATCAGCCGCCACGCCCAGCACAACCAGGTCGCTGCGCGAAGCGCTCAAGGCTTGAAGCTCGGGCATTTCTGCCAGACAGGGAGCACACCATGTCGCCCATATATTCACCAGCACCCATTTTCCCTGATGCTTTTCAAGCGAATGCACGACACCCTTCGTGTCGGTCAACTGGAATGCGTTGAGGTCCGCGGCATAGGCCGCAGGCAAAGCTGCGAGCAGCGCCGTGGCAAGTACGGCGGCGCTGCGCTTCAACATGGCATGACCTGATCTCATCTTCGCGTCAGTCAGAATTTTCCGCTGGCCCCAACCACGAAAGCGCGGCGGGCTGTCAACTGTACTCCCTCGACATGCTGGTACAGCGGGTACTGGTAGAAGCCATATATCTGCACATTGTCGAACAGCGCATAGCTCACGCCCGGACTGAGGAATGCCGCACGGTTGCCGGTGTTGTCCGGCTCCGCCTCATTGCCGCTGTCGGAGCGCTTCTTCACCAGGTTCAACTGAATCAATCCGGCGAACCGATCGCTCAGCCTGCGGCGATAACCGACGTCCGCGCCGATCTGCGAGCCGGGCTTGTATCCATGATGGCTGTTCAGCGCATGCTGAAGCTGCGCCTGCACGAACCATGCAGCGTTCTCCCCTGCTTTCTGGTGATAGTACGCGCCCACGAGCAGATCCGTCGTCCCTGTTCCCGGCTGCATGCTGCGTTCGGCCAACGCGCCCTGCGCATTGGCGACATCGGATTTTCCGGTAGGCAGCTTCAGTCCGAAAGTCAGGCCGGACATGACCGGCTTGTGCGGGTCGCCGACGAAAGGCAACTGGTAGCGGCCCGTTACACGCACATCACCAAGCTTGGTGTAGTTCCATTTATCCCAGAACTGCGCGCCGTGATGATTGTGGATATGCGTGTGATTCCGTTCCTGAATGGGTGCGCTTGCGGTTATTCCCCAGCCTGAAGAGAAGCTGTGGCTGTAGGTCATCAGCAGGTTGCGGTTCAGCGTGCTGACTTCATCATGGTGACGACGTATCTGGCCGACCGCCACGCGCTTGCTACCGGCTTGCGGCTGATCTTGGTTGATATGTTCATAGCGAAGATCGAACGCAGAACCCGCGTCGACCATTGCGCTTTCCGACGTCCAGTTCGTATTCACTGCGCAAAACGCGGCGCCACAGCTTGCCGAGGAAATTGACGGAATCAGGGCGAAGCCCATGGGCAGCAGC
>JAQSWC010000156.1 GCA_029266815.1 Paucimonas sp. | reverse complement strand
CGCCGGTCCTAGTCGGGCAGGCTCTTCTGCATCAACCCCTCTTTCGAGCAAAGGATGACGAAGTCTTCCGGCGAGATAGGTTTGCTGAAGTGGAAGCCCTGGATCTCGTCACAGAAATTCTGTTCGAGGAATTCTTTCTGCTCGTCGGTTTCCACACCCTCGGCCACGACGGTGAGGCTGAGTGATTTCCCCATGTCAATGATGGCGCGCGTGATCGCGCGGTCTTCTGCGTTGATCGGAAGATCGCGGATAAAGGAACGATCAACCTTCAGCGTATCGATGGGGAAGTGCTTCAACTGCGCAAGAGAGGAGTAGCCTGTGCCGAAGTCGTCAATGGCGATCTTTACGCCGAGGTTCTTCAATGCGAGCAAGACGCGATTGGTGTGGTCGAAATTGTGGATGACCATGCTCTCCGTCAGCTCCAGCACCAGCAGGTTGGGATCCATGCCTGAATGAGCAAGCGCATGGTGAATGTCATCAATCAATGAATCATCAGCAAACTGCCGGCCTGACAGGTTGACAGCCATCAGGATAGGCGGCACGCCCTGCTTTCGCCATCTCACATTCTGTGTGCAGGCTTCGTTCAATACCCAGCGCCCGATCGGGATGATCAACCCGGTCTCCTCTGCAAGAGGAATGAACTGCATCGGCGGAACAACGCCCAGCTCGGGATGTTCCCACCGTATCAGTGCCTCAACGCCGCGGATGTGGCCTGTCTTGAGGTCGACCTGGGCCTGGTAATGCAAAAAGAACTGGCGGAACTCGACTGCCCGCCGCAAGCTGTTCTCCAGGATCATTCTCTCCAGCGACTGCGACTTGATGTCCTCCGAGTAGAACTGGAAGTTGTTCTTGCCCTCCTCCTTCGCCCTGTACATCGCGATATCGGCGTTCTTCATCAGGGCTTGCTCGTCCTCGACACCGCTGAACAGGGCAATGCCGAGGCTCGCGGTCACGCGGCACTCCTGACCGAGCAACATGATCGGGCGGATCACCGCCGACAACATTTTGTTGGCTGCCGCAGCGGCATCCTCCACTTGCTCCACTTCATGCAGCAGCACCACAAACTCATCGCCGCCGAGACGGGCCACCACATCGCTGGTGCGCAGGCATTCCCGCAGGCGCAGGCTTATCGTTTTCAAGAGCGTATCGCCTGCTTCGTGACCGAGCGAGTCATTGATGGTCTTGAACCGGTCAAGGTCGATGAACACGACGGCAAATCGCCGGTCATAGCGGCGCGCCGACTGAATGGCGCGATTGAGGAATTCGCTAAACAGCGCACGATTGGGCAACGAAGTAAGCGGATCATGCGTAGCCAGATAGCGGATGCGCTCCTCGTTCTGCTTCCGCTCCGATATTTCCTTGCCTATTCCGCGGTAGCCGGCAAAGCCGCCATCTTCGGCAAAGACAGGCTGTCCGCTGATGGCCACCCAGCGGGAGTCGCCGTTACCCGTATGAATATTCAGCTCAAGTTCATGAAAGGGCTGGCGGCCTTCCAGCAGCGCGTGATGCCTGGCCCACTCCTCGGGGAGTAGATTAGTGACGCCCAATTCCCAATGACACTTGCCGACGAAAAATTCCGGCTTAATACCGCATCTCTCTTCCATCCGCCCATCAACTGCGACGATCCGGAATTCCTGGTCCTGCTCCCACGACCAGTCCGCAAACACGGATACCAGCGCACTCAAGCGCTGCTCGCGGCGGCGATGCAGCATCTCCTCCGTCACGTCGCTCGCCATGCCGCAATAGCCGCTGAAAACGCCTCGTTCATCGAACATGGGCTGGCCGCTAGCTCTGATGAAATGCTGAGCGCCGTCGGTATTCCGGATCCGGTAAATAAAACCGGCGAATGGCTGGCGCTTTTCCAGGCAAGACTGATGGTCTTCCCAATTAAGTAACGGCATCGCACCCGGCAGTTCCCAACAACGGCGTCCCAGCACCATCTCCGGAGCGAGGCCAGTCTGCGCAAAACCCTGTCCTTCCACCAACGTGAATTTCAGCTCGCAGTCCTGTTCCCAATACCATTCGGGCCCCACGGTCAGCAGGCCAAGCAGGTCCGCATGCCCCGACATCGATTGGCGGTTGACGCTTGCGAAGTTTGCCATTTCTTTTTTCCCTCTTTTCCTCTCCGCGCATCAGGCCGATGCGGCCTTGGTCGGCTTTGGCGTTGCACAGGATAGATCAGCCCTCAACCTGTCGACACGCCGGGTAATATCGGCAATATCCGCCGCCGTTTCATGCAACATGCCGACACTCAGTGAATTGGGATTTCTTCTCACCATGCGCCGGCGCGGCTGCCCATCCACCTGTTCCCGGTAGCCCCATAGGCATTGAAGCACAATGTCCTTCTGCGATTCAGCACGATCGATGCGCCGATACAGCTTCCTCAATTCCGGACAGTGGGCAGGCGCATGCTCTTCAACCAGGGTAGCGACCAGGTCTCTCAGCGCAAAAAAAGACAAGTTGGCAGTCAAGGTAAGCGCCACCCGCTCTGACGTGGCGAGCAAAGCACGCGCGAGATCCGCCAGCGAACGTTCCAGCAACGCGAAATGCGTCATCACGCGCCCGCTCTGGATAAGCACCTCTTCCGGCACGGAATCCAGGCGGCTGGTTGCACCGCTGCTGGAACCCAGTTTGAGATCGTCCGCCATGATTGTCTCCGATTCGCCCCTGCACGCCTATTGCTTCGCCATCGCGGCCAGTTTTTCGGCCATCTCGCGAATCTGCGCAAGCTGGCTTTCAATCTGTCCCACCTTGCCGTCTTGCACGGCGGGCGTTGCGAGAATCGAGCCGATCTGCTCCGGCAATGAATGCACAAATTTTTCCATCGCTTGCAAGCGCTGGCGCATTGCATACATCTTGTCCTGCAGCTCATGCATCTCCACTGCGTGACGTTCGAGCGACGTAGTGCGCTCCATTACCCTTTGCTCGAGCATCTCGTTCGCCTGCATCATCTTGGCATTGAGCGCACTGATCTGCTGCTGGAACTGCTTGCGCTCATAGCTGGAAATCACGCGTGCCGCCACTTCGGTCAACTGGTTTCCATGGACGATATCGTCCGGCGTCCAATTGCGCTGTGAAGCCACCGCCTCGAAATTCACCGTCCCCACGGTATGGCCGGCTACCCGTATGGGAAAAACCAGCATTGACCTGATGCTGCGCGGCGAGAGATAAGGCTGATCCAGTTCCCAGGTATTCGGATGATGAAGCGCATCGTGGGCTACCACGGGATTGTGGTCCGCAATACGATCGAAATAGGCGGCATGCTCTCTCCGTCGCCAAGAAGGCTCGCGCGAAAATTCGCCGCTGCCCGCCACGTAAAGGCATCGGCAGATCAGAGAATCGGTTTCATGATCGAGGAGCCAGATTGAGGCGCGCGAGACGTCGAGAATGCGACTGCCTTCCTGCGTGATCAAATGAAAAGCCGGGTCGAGCTGGCCTTCCTCGATCAGGCGGTTGTTGGACAACTCCACAAGCAGGCGGCTTACGCTCGGCCGCAGCCCTGCTTTTTCTTCGAGCTCCTGATTGCGCTCCGACGCAGATGCGGCCAGCATCTGCTGTTCGCGCTCCCGGCCTTGGGACACCTCATTGAACGCAGTCTGGAAATCGCCCAACGCCTTGGCATATTCCGCGGCGGCAAAATGCTGCTGCGTCAGCATATGACCAAATCCATCCGAGGTGGAAATGGCTTGCGCCTCACGGACTCTGTCGACGGCAGCCTGATGCCGACCTTGCCGCGACAGCACTTCCGCCTGCGCGGCCAGAATGAAGGACTCGCCCCAGCGATAGTTGACCCGCCGTGCGGAGACAAGTGCCTCTTCAAGATGCCGAGCCGCTGATTCGAGAGAGCCCGCCTCCGACAGCAGTTCAACCTGAGCCAGCCGCAAGTGGGACTCGGCAGAATAATCGCCGAAATCATTCGCGAGGCATATTTCCAGCGCACGCTTCAAAATCTCATGCGCTTCCTTGCAATGCTGGATCTCCATCAGACCAACGCCAATGTTGATCTTGATCTTGGCATCCAGATGCGGGTCATCCACCTCATGGATACGACTTTGCGAATCCATGAGCAACGTTAGGCCGGACGAATAGTCGTTGATGGCGAAATAGACTTGCCCCAGTCCGATGTTTGCAAGAATCCAGGTACGCAGGTCGTGTCCGCTCTGATCCGACACTTCAACGCAGCGTGCCCAATACTGGATCGCTTGGCGATATTCACCATTGGTGTAATAGCCGCGGGCAATCTGTTCAAGCAGCCTTGCTTCATTGACAAACAGGCGCGCCGACTGTGCTACCTGCATGGCCTCAAACAGAGCATCGCGGGCCTCGGTGCCGCGTCCAAGGTGGTCCATGATGTGGCCATAGTGTTCGGCCGCAATAACATGTGCAAGCGGCTGACGCAGGCGACGCGCATCGGCAAATACCTGCTCGCACAACTCAATCGCCTGCTCCGGTTGCGCATGCATGATCGCATCGATGCGCTCTAAAGCAGCATCGAGTTGCACGGTATCTTCGGCTCTTTCCATATCACCTTCCTCTTAGGAAGCGCCTGCGCCACTCGTGACATAAACGTGACGTGGCCGCTCATCGCAGCCTACCCATCCTCGTCTTTACGATGGGGCGCGAACACATCGACAGCAAGAAACGTCCGTATCAACCGGCCGCTTCGCCGCCCCATAAATGACCTGGCTCTACACGAATAGCCGTCTGTTCGCCGGTCAGCATTTCCTTTATTGCATAGGCTGGTGAGGCAGTATCTCTTTCCAGAGGCACCACCATTTTTTCGTTGCTTGCCGACAGCAGAGACTTTACCCGAGGCGCGCTCTTTGAAGCCCCTTTTCCGGTAACGACAGCGACCTCGCCATTGGCAAGGCGCACGAACACCCCCGTCGGATAAATGCCGAATTCGCGAATGAAGCAAGCAGTCAGCATGGGGTCAATGCTGGCATTGTCTCCGATGAGAATGTCGCTCAAAGCCTCATCGGGCAATACCGATTTGCGGTAATTGCGTGAAGAGACACGTGCACAATAACGGTCTGCAAGCGACATGATTTTCGCGGCGAGTGGAATGTCGTCCCCCGACTTGCCGAAAGGGTAACCGCTGCCATCCTCGTTCTCATGGTGCATCAGCACACACGCCAGCCAGTCGTCGTCGGTAACCCCGGCATCGCGCAGCAGCCGCTCTCCGGTTTGAGGATGCGCGCGAATCTGATCCTTGTCGGCGCTGGACAACGCTTCCTGCCGACCCTGAAGCTGCGATTGCTGATTCAGCATGCCGAGATTCATGGTCAGGGCGGCGGCGGCAATGCTCAAGGTCTCGCCGCGGCTTTTCTCCAGGGCGCGCGCAACCATCACCGAGACAATGGCGGTGTCGACGCAATGGCGAACTGCATAATCTGCCGCATCCTGGTTAAGAAGAATCGTGGAAAGCGC
>JAQSWC010000155.1 GCA_029266815.1 Paucimonas sp. | reverse complement strand
ATCGGCGCCGTTCCACTGGCCGCCCTGCTCGCCGCTTTCTGCGTCTCTCTCCATCATAGGCAGCATTACACGGCCCCTGTCGGATGCCGTGCCGGTCGCCAGGACCGTTTCCGCGGACGACCTCACCAGCCACATTACAGTGCGCACACAGGATGACACCGGGAATTTGTTCAATGCACTGAATCTCAGGCCGGCGCACTGGAGGAAACCGCCTCCTCGATAGAAGAGCTCACCGCCACCGTCAAGCAGAATGCAGACAACGTACCCCAGGCGAACCAGGTGGCGCAATCCGCACGCAGGTTGCAGTCAAGGGCGGCACCGTGGTAGCGCAGGTCGTGGAGGGCGTGGGCGCCATCGACAGCATCGTTTTCCAGATCAACATACCTGCGTTGAATGCCGCCGTAAAGCCGCAGCATTAATCCGAAACAATCAGCGCCACAATCTCATCCCCGTAGGTTTCGAGCTTCTTCTCTCCGACCCCAGATATAGCTCGCATATCCTCCAGCGAATGCGGCTTCGCCTTGGCAATTTCGCGAAGCGTCGCATCATGGAAAATCACGTAGGCCGGCACGTTATGCCTGCGCGCCGCTTCCATACGCCACCAGCGCAGTTTTTCGAAAATTGCCTGTTCTTCGCCGGTGAGGCCCAGTTCCACATGCTTTGATGCCGCTGTCTTGCGCTTCTGCCGCGCGGGCTTTTCATACTGCCTGAGCTGAATCGTTTTTTCTCCGCGCAGTACCGGACGTGCGTCTTCAGTGAGCTTCAAGGCGCTATAGGCTTCATGATCAACCGTCACCAGGCCGAGCGCAATCGCCTGCCTGAGAATGGCTCGCCATTCCTGATCGGCGCGATCCGCACCGATGCCGAATACCGACAGCCGGTCGTGCCCCCATTGCTTGACCTTGTCCGATTCCACGCCGCGCAGCACGTCCAGCACGTGCATGGCGCCGAAGCGCTGCTCGACGCGATAAATGGTCGAGAGCAGCTTCTGCATCGGCACCGTGCCGTCGAAGGACACCGGCGGCGACGAGCAGATGTCGCAATTGCCGCACGGGCCGGAAGCCTGGCCGAAATAATCAAGCAGGCGCACGCGGCGGCAGTGCAGGGTTTCACACAGGCCGAGCATGGCATCAAGCTTCTGGCTCTGGATGCGCTTGTAGGCGTCGTTCGCTTCCGATTCGTCGATCATGCGGCGCTGCTGCACCACGTCCTGCAACCCGTAGGCCATCCAGGCATCAGCGGGCAAGCCGTCGCGGCCGGCGCGGCCGGTTTCCTGGTAATAGCCTTCCATGCTTTTCGGTAGATCAAGATGCGCGACGAAGCGCACGTCGGGCTTGTCGATGCCCATGCCGAAAGCAATGGTTGCCACCATGACGATGCCGTCCTCGCGCAGGAAGCGGGCCTGGTTGGCGGCGCGTGAGACGTTGTCGATGCCGGCGTGATACGGCAGCGCGGCAATGCCGTGCGAATTGAGAAAATCCGCAACCTCTTCCACCTTTTTGCGCGAGAGACAGTAGACAATGCCGGCATCGCCCGCGTGTTCGCCATTGATGAAGTCGAGCAGCTGCTGGCGCGCGTTGGCCTTTTCGACGATCTGGTAACGGATGTTCGGCCGATCGAAGGAGGACACGAACTGCAGAGCCTCTTCGAGCTGCAGGCGCTGCACGATCTCCGCGCGCGTCTGCGCGTCCGCCGTGGCAGTAAGCGCAATGCGTGGCACGTTCGGAAAGCGTTCGTGGAGGATCGAGAGCTTGATGTACTCGGGGCGGAAATCATGCCCCCATTGCGACACGCAGTGAGCCTCGTCGATGGCGAACAAGGCAATCCTCGCCGATTCCAGCAAGTCCAGGCAGCGCGACGTCATCAACCGCTCCGGCGCGACGTAGACAAGATCCAATTCGCCGCGCCTCACCTGGCGCTCGATACGCATCGCTTCATCGAAGGACTGGGTGGAATTGAGGAAGGCGGCGCGCACGCCGACTTCGGCCAGCGCATCGACCTGGTCCTGCATCAAGGCAATGAGCGGCGAGATGACCACGCCGACGCCATCGCGAACCAGGGAAGGTATCTGGTAGCACAGCGACTTGCCGCCGCCGGTGGGCATGAGGACCAGCGCATCGCCGCCGCGCGCGAGATGGCCGACGATCTGCGCCTGCTGGCCGCGAAACTCGGGATAGCCGAATACTGTTTGCAGCAGATGCAGCGCTTGCGCGTCCGCATCCGCGTGCACGCCGCCTTCTAGTGGGTCCACGCCACCGTGCCCGAATACCAGGTGCCGAGCACGATCAGCCCGAACACGATGCGGTACCAGGCAAAGATCGTGAAGTCATGCGAACTGATATAACGCAGTAGCCAGCGCACACACAGCAATGCAGAGAAGAAGGCCGCTACGGTGCCGATGCCGAACAGCGGAATATCCGCAGCCGAAAGCAGGTCGCGCTCTTTATAGAGCGAGTAGACGCAGGCTGCCAGCAAGGTAGGAATGGCGAGGAAGAATGAAAATTCGGTGGCCGCCTTGCGCGACAGGCCGAACAGCATGCCGCCGATGATAGTGGCGCCCGAACGGCTGGTTCCCGGAATCAGCGAAAACATTTGAGCGAAGCCGACCTTCAGGGCATCGAGCAAGGTCATGTCATCGATGGTTTCCACGCGCGCCTGCGCCGGGTTGTTCTTGTTGCGCTTTTCCACCCACAGGATGACGAAGCCGCCGACGATAAAGGCGCTGGCCACGGCCAGGGGATTGAAAAGAACAGCAGTGATGTAGTCCTTGAGCAGGTAGCCCAGCCCGGCGGCGGGAATGAAAGCAACTATGACATTCAGCGCGAAGCGCTGTGCCTTGCGATCGCTGAACAGGCCGGTGACAACCGCGGCGATTCGCTTGCGGTATTCAAGCATCACGGCGAAGATCGCGCCGGCCTGGATGGCGATTTCAAACACCTTGATTTTTTCGCCGGTGAAATCCAGCAGGCTGGCTGCAAGAATGAGGTGGCCGGTGGATGAGATCGGAAGAAATTCCGTCAAACCTTCGACGATGCCCATAACGATCGCTTTAAACGCGAGAACCAGATCCATGCTGAGTGAATTTCTTGAGAAAGGTCAATAAAAAACCCGCATGCCGCGGGTCAGAAAACCGGGGATGAAGCTTTTAGCCGCTTGCGTTCCCGTATACCGACGGAGCGATGCACTCCCGGGAACGCGGCTGATTGTAGCCTATTTCATGGGCTCGAATGTTACGACAAGGCTATTCATCGTGGTGGCTATTTGAGATGGATAAAACCTTGTGTTTCCATAGCGGAGTTCATCGGGCCGGAACGTATACAGCGGCAGGTCTTTCAGCAGTTCCGCGGCGAGGAAACTGCCGATCTTGCCGGCTTGGCGCGAGTACATCGGATCAAGACCGTTGACGTTGAAATTTTCCATGCGCGGGTCGGAAAGCATGATCGCGTTGCGCATCGGGTCAAAGCGAAGGCCGCCCGAAATGGTGACGGTGCCGGCCCATGACGACTTGGTGAACGGCGGCGCGATGAAGGCATCGAGGCTGGTCAGCACGCGGTTGGTGCCAGGCTGGAGTGAAAGGCGGGGATTGCTGACATTGATGTCGAGCAGTTCGAGATAGCGGCTGTTGAAGGGGAAGCGGTTGCTCATCGCCTGCTGCAACTGGTGCAACGGAAGTTCGACGCGGCGCGGACCACTGAGGCCGGCGCAAGCCGTCACGAACATTACTAACAGCAGCGGCAGGAAAGACGGGAATGCAAGTCGTTTTTTCATGCGGCTCCTTCAGCTCGAAGTCATTCGATCCAGATCAAAAAGATAGGTCAACGCATGATCCCGCGTCGACCCGCACATCTCTTCCGTTGCTTTTAGACTCGCACACACCGCGGGGCGTTCAGGGTGGCCAAAGATTTTGCAGCGGTTTTCTTGATCCAGTTGAATGCAGCGTATGCCGGCGGGCTTGCCGTTCGGCATACCGGGGATGGCACTAGAAATCGACGGCGCGATGCAGCAGGCTCCGCAGCCGGGACGGCAGGCCACGTCACTCATAACGCAAGGCCTGGATCGGCAGCAGGCGCGATGCCTTCTTCGCCGGGTAGTAGCCGAAGAAGATGCCGATGCCCGCGGAAAAGCCGACTGCCAGCACGATGGAAGCGAGCGACAACTGGGTCGGCCATCCGGCCAGTGCACCAACGAGGACGGACGCGCCTGCGCCCAGCACGATGCCGACGAAGCCGCCGATCAGCGACAGGGTCATCGCTTCCACCAGGACCTGCATGAGAATAGCCTTGCCGCGCGCGCCCACGGCCATGCGCAGGCCGATCTCGCGCGTGCGCTCCGTCACCGACACCAGCATGATGTTCATGATGCCGATGCCGCCTACGATCAGGGATACCGAGGCAACGGCGGCCAAAAGGATAGTCATGATGCGTGACGAGGTTTCCTGGGCTTGCAGTATTTCAGTCAGGTTGCGCAGCGTGAAAGCGTCGTCCTGCCCGGCCTGGGTGCGCTGGCGCTGACGCAGCAGTTCTCTGATCTTTTCCTCGGCCTCTTTCATGTCAGCGCCCTCGCGCACCTTGACCTGGATGCTGCCCACGCGCTTGAGCTTTCCCTGCGCCGCGCCGAACAGGCGGTTGCGCGCGGTGGAAATCGGCACATAGATCACGTCGTCCTGGTCCTGTCCCATCATGCTCTGACCTTTCTTCTCGAGCACGCCGATCACGGTGAGCGGCACGCTCTTGACTCGGATCACCTGGTCGAGCGGATCAAGATCGCCGAACAATTGCGTGGCCACGGTCTGGCCGAGTATCGCCACCTTGCCCGAGCCGCTGACTTCATGCGGCTCGAACACGCGGCCGGACAGCAGGTTCCATTCGCGCACGATGAAGAAGTCCGGCGTCACGCCGTATATCACGGTAGCCCAGTTGCTGCCGTTCGCCACTGCCTGGCTGGTGCCGCGATTGTTCGGCGCCGTGGCCAGCACTTCCGGCACTTCGCGCGCAATCGCTTCGGCATCGTCTTCCGTAAGATTCTGATTCGCACCGCTTCCCAGGCGCACGCCGGACGCGGTAGTGGAACCGGGCAGGATGATCATCAGGTTCGAACCCAGGCTCTTGATCTGTTCCTGTACACGGGCCTGCGCTCCGCCGCCGACGGCGATCATCGTGATCACGGCCGCCACGCCGATGATGATGCCGAGCATGGTGAGCATTGAGCGCAGCTTGTTGACGCGCAAAGCGTTCAGTGCAATGCGAAAGGTAGCCGCCAGCTTCATGCCTGCACCTCGCGGTTCATTTCCTCGAGCTGGGCTTGCGCATCGTGCGGCGTATTGGCAGCGTCGCTGATCACGCGGCCGTCACGGAAAGTGACGATGCGCGTGGCGCACTGCGCAATATCGTGCTCATGCGTAACCATCACAATCGTCATGCCGGCGCGGTTGAGCCTTTGCAGCAGTGCCATGATCTCGAT
>JAQSWC010000154.1:2103-7581 GCA_029266815.1 Paucimonas sp. | reverse complement strand
GGCTGGCTGAAATTTTTTTTGAAGCAAAAATGACAATATCTATACCTTAACTCAGGGAATGAGTACAAAAAGAATGAGACTCAGTGCTGCTAGCATGGCAATGACAAGGGCCATAACCAATAAGGGAATCTTCATGTTGCCTCCTATATCGCTTTTTCAGCAGTGGAAACTAAGCAGGAATACGTCCTTTATTCGACCGACTTCTTGACGAAAGGTCGTCATTAAGCGGCTTGGCGCGCAAAGCGCAATTGATAAATCTCTAAAAAACGAGCACTTAGCTCGTCAACGATCTAGTTGTAGCTTTGGCCGCGGCAAACCAGCTAGAGGCATGCAGCCTTGGATGTTGTAAAGCGGACCGAGATTACGGAAATGGGCATTGCCCATCAAAGTCTGGTTTACTTTCAGCACACGGCGTCCTCTCGGACGTTAGCGTAGGCTTACAAGGCGTTCACCCAAAATAAAAAAAGCCCCTTACGGAGCTTTTTTTAAATTTTGGCGGAGACGGAGGGATTCGCCTACATGCTTCAGGCCGCGGCGGGGCCTTCATGCCTCGCCCTTCGAATCCCGATCACGCGCTCTGCGCGCTCCCATCTCCGAAAAATAAAAAACCCCTTACGGGGCTTTTTAAATTTTGGCGGAGACGGAGGGATTCGAACCCTCGATACAGGTTTAAGCCCATATGCTTCCTTAGCAGGGAAGTGCCTTCGACCACTCGGCCACGTCTCCACACTGAAACAGAAACAACAATCCGTTTCAAGAGTCACGCATCATAACTTTTCGTGCAAACTTGGTCAACGAAACAATTCGGCAATTCAACGCCGATCAATTGTTGTCAAGGCCGAAAGCCTTGTGCAGCGCACGCACTGCCAGCTCCATGTACTTCTCGTCGATCAGCACGGAAATCTTGATCTCGGACGTGGAAATCATCTGGATGTTGATGCTCTCTTCCGACAAGGTGCGGAACATCTGGGATGCGATGCCGACATGGCTGCGCATGCCGACACCCACCACCGACACCTTTGATACCTTGGTGTCACCTTCAATGCTGCCTGCACCGATGTGCGCCTTGACGCTGCCGTTCAGGACATCCAGCGCTTTCGCGTATTCGCCGCGTGGCACGGTGAACGTGAAGTCAGTTTTGCCTTCATGTGACTGGTTTTGGATGATCATGTCCACTTCGATATTCGCATCCGCGACCGGGCCAAGGATCTGGTAGGCAATGCCAGGTTTATCCGGCACACCGAGCACGGTGATCTTCGCTTCATCGCGGTTGAACGCAATACCGGTAATGGTGGCTTGTTCCATGTGTGTATCTTCCTCAAACGAAATCAGGGTACCGGACGACGCTTCTTCTTCCAGCGGGATCATCGGGTCGGTAAGGGATGACAGAACGCGGGTCGGCATCCTGTAGTTGCCGGCAAATTCCACCGAGCGTATCTGCAGAACCTTCGAGCCCAGCGACGCCATTTCCAACATCTCTTCGAAGGTCACCGTTTTCAGGCGGCGTGCTTCGCTGACCACGCGCGGATCCGTCGTGTAGACACCGTCGACGTCGGTGTAGATGAGGCATTCCTGGGCCTTCATCGCTGCAGCGACCGCAACTGCCGAAGTATCGGAACCGCCGCGTCCCAGCGTCGTGATATTGCCTTTGTCATCGACACCCTGAAAGCCGGTGATGATGACGATCCTGCCCTCTTCCAGATCCTTGCGGACCTTGACGTCGTCAATAGACTGTATGCGAGCCTTGGTAAAGGCAGAATCGGTCCTGATCGGAACCTGCCAGCCGGCATACGACACCGCCTGCTTGCCGAGACTCTGCAAGGCAATCGCCAACAGCGCAACCGATGCCTGCTCTCCCGTAGAGGCAAGCATGTCGAGTTCGCGCGGATCAGGCTGCGCGCTGATTTCCTTCGCCAGCCCAAGCAAGCGGTTGGTTTCGCCCGACATGGCGGACGGAACCACGACGATCTGGTAACCGGCGTCATGCCATTTGGCGACCCTGCGTGCGACATTCTTGATGCGCTCGGTGGAGCCCATCGAGGTGCCGCCGTATTTATGAACGATTAAAGCCATAGGATTTGAGAAAGGCGTGAAAAATGCGGTCGCAAGCAAACGCGACAGTTTACATCCCGCAACGCAGGAAGACAAGATGGCAAGCTTGCTGGAACCCTGGAAATTCAGTGTTGATGCGGTTCTGGGCGCGACGTGTCCGTTTTGAAGTCGGTATCCGGTACCCATCGAAGCATTATCCTGCTCGCGGTGGATTCGGAAAAATATCGACAGTCGGCCCCCAGCCCTACAGAAAAAATAAGGTCACCGGACGCGCATATCTGCGGCAGGCGTTCGCGCATCCACACTGGAATGTCGAATGCCTGGTAATGATGTTTCAAGTCCCTGGAAGGCCGGTTTCGTGCAAGTTTCATGCGGTCTCCGGGCAGCCTTATGCGAATTTGAAGAGGCTGCCGCTGCAACCACTCTGCATCGAAACCTTCTTCAGAATCAAGAAAATGCAGTGCGCCGCCGAATGCAGGAAAGTGAAGAACCGCCTCGCCTTTCCACTCAAACCGTGAGGCCTCCGGCAAGGCCGTGCGTAGATGACGGCGCACCAAATAAAGGCGTTCGCGATGCCGCCTGACCTCGACATCCGGATGGATCACCCTCACCTGCGCATCCGGCGCAGCGCACATTACCTGGCGCCGCATCTCCTCGATCCAGGCCATGGACGGCATGCGAACGCCGCGTATCTTGAACCAGTAGCGAAACAGGTTATTGATGCGGTGATCTCCCATTTCGCGCGCGCGAGCAAGGTTGATGCACTCGTCCTCGACGCAGGTGTGAAAATCCTCGGCTGCCAGCTCAAGCAAAAGACTGTTGGCGGCTCTGGCGTGGGCCGCAGTCCTCACGACGCTTTGCCGGAATGCGGGAAAATGCTTTGCCAGCACCGGCAGTACTTCGTTGCGCAGGGCATTTCTCGTATAGCGAGAATCCTGGTTCGATTCGTCATGGATATGCACGATGCTACAAGCAGCAACGTATTCCTCCAGAGCGGCACGCGAAATATCCAGCAAGGGGCGCGCAAGCTTGATTCTTCCTACGCCTAACAGCCCATGCGAAAAACTGATCCCCTCCATGCCCGACATACCGGCGATTCCGGAACCTCTCAAGAGCTGAAGCAGCACGGTTTCCGCTTGGTCATCCAGATGGTGCGCGGTCAGCAACAGGTCGACGTCATGTGCGCGGCAGAGCTCGCCCAGCGCGCCGTAACGTCGAATACGTGCCGATTCCTCGACGTTACTCGTTTCTTTCTCACTCAGCTGGATTCTCCGAGCTTCGAACCGGATACCCAGTACCTTGCATTCATGTTCGCAATGCGCCAGCCACGCATTAGCATTTTTACTGAGGCCATGATGCACATGAAATGCAAACAGCGTCGCTTCAATGCCGGACGCATATTGCTTTGCCATATGAAGCAACGCAGACGAGTCGAGTCCTCCGCTGTACGCGATTGCCATGCGAAGTGCCGGCTTTTCCGAAACCGCGCAGACGGCAGGCCCAGAAACAGAAACGCGCGCCAAAATGTCTCTCAGCGCGCGTTCGAACTGCTCGTAGACTGAAATACGGCTCATTCCGGCGAGGTGATTTCCTTGAACTTTCCGTAACTCATGAGCTTCTCGTGGCGCGTCGCCAGTAGTTCCTTGGTTTTCAAGCCCTGCACTTGGCGCAGTGAATCGGCGAGGGCGCGTTTCAGCAGTCCGGCCATCTGCTTGGGATCGCGATGCGCGCCGCCCAGGGGCTCGCTGACAATCTTGTCGATGAGGTTCAATGCCTTCAGGCGATGTGCCGTCAAACCCAATGCTTCGGCAGCATCCGAGGCACGTTCAGCAGTCTTCCAAAGAATGGAAGCGCAGCCTTCAGGGCTGATTACAGAATAGGTAGCATATTGCAGCATCAACACGACATCGCCGACGGCAATTGCCAGTGCGCCGCCTGAACCACCTTCGCCGATGATGGTAGCGATGAGCGGAACCTTGAGTTCCGCCATCACATAGAGGTTATGTCCAATGGCTTCGGACTGCCCGCGCTCTTCCGCGTCTATGCCAGGGAAAGCACCGGGCGTGTCGACGAAAGTGAAGATCGGCAGGTTGAATTTTTCCGCCAGCTTCATCAGCCGCATTGCCTTGCGATAGCCTTCAGGCTTGGGCATGCCGAAGTTGCGCATGGCGCGCTCCTTCGTGTCACGGCCTTTCTGATGGCCGATCACCATGCAAGGCTGTCCGTTAAATCGTGCCAAGCCGCCGACGATCGACAGATCATCGGCGTAAGTACGGTCGCCGTGCAGCTCATGGAAATCCGTGAAGATCTCGTTCACGTAATCCATGGTGTACGGACGCTGCGGATGGCGTGCAATCTGCGATACCTGCCAGGGTGTCAGCTTGGCGTAGATATCCTTAGTGAGTTGCTGGCTTTTCTTGAAGAGGCGGTCGATTTCTTCGGAGATATCGACGGCGGAATCATCTTGTACGAAACGCAATTCCTCGATTTTGGATTCAAGTTCCGCGATCGGCTGCTCGAAACCGAGAAACGTGGTCTTAGTCATTACGACTCCTTCTTGCAATTTTTTTACTGCCGCCACACGGCAAGGGTAGGCGGCGCGAAATTTTCAGTATTCTACAGGCGTCGGGTCCAGGCTGCGCCAAAGATACCACGTGGCCACGGTCGCCCAAGGAGCCCAATTGGCGGCAACTTCGCGTGCATCGCTACGAGAGACCGGCTCACCCGAAAAGTAATTGACGCTGATGCCCTTAAGCAATCCCAGGTCATCGAGAGGCAGCACGTTTGGCCGGAGCAGATTAAATATCAAAAACATCTCCGCTGTCCAGCGGCCTATGCCACGAATCTGGGTCAATTCGGCAATGATGTCCTCGTCGTCCATCTCCGGCCAATGCTGGACATGAACGCGCTTTTCCTTGAAGTGGGCCGCGAGATCGAGGATGTACTCTGCCTTGCGCTTGGAAAGTCCGCAGGATGCGATTTCTTCGCCCGCATTCAACACCTGGGAAGGTGTACATTTGGGGCACAAAGCGAGAAAGCGTTGCCAGATCGCTTCCGCAGCGCGGACAGAAATCTGCTGGCCGACAACCGAGCGAGCCAGCGTCATGAACGGATCGCCACGGCTTGCAAGATGCAA
Source organism: Paucimonas sp. (assembly GCA_029266815.1). Classification (GTDB taxonomy): domain Bacteria; phylum Pseudomonadota; class Gammaproteobacteria; order Burkholderiales; family Burkholderiaceae_D; genus JAQSWC01. Next base: position 2,393 of record JAQSWC010000154.1, on the reverse strand, counting down.
ATCACCGAAGTGCGGAATCAGCCGGCGCATGATGCGGTCACGCTTCATCAGCTCCGCCTTGGCGCGCTCCCAGTAGACTGGAACGCCGTCCACGGATACGGGAGCTTGCGCCTCCACCTTTACGACCGTCGCCATTCGGTGATGCCGCCCGGCTTGTCCTCGAGAACGATGCCCTTTTCCAGAAGCTCGGTACGGATACGGTCGGCCTCTGCAAAATTCTTCTGTTTTTTTGCGGCCCGACGTGCCTCGATCCTATCCGCCACGTAAGCAGCAAGATCGGCGCTGTCGTT
>JAQSWC010000154.1:0-2090 GCA_029266815.1 Paucimonas sp. | reverse complement strand
CGGCGCTGTCGTTGCCAGCAGGGGCGCCCTGGAAAAATTGCACCGGCGGACGCTGCAGGAAACCCAGCACCCCGCCCAGCTTCTTCAGTTGCGCCGCAAGCTCGGGAGACCGGGTACGGTTGACCTCATTGGCGAGATCGAAGAGGACCGAGATCGCTAAGGGCGTATTCAAATCATCGTTCATCGCCTCGGCAAAACGCACTGCATGTGGCTCCTTCCAGTCGAGTGGGCAATCATCGGCCGATACATCCTTCAATGCCGTATAAAGCCGCGTGAGCGAGCTTCTGGCATCGTCCAGATGCGCATCGGAGTAATTCAGCGGGCTGCGGTAGTGCGCGCGTACGATGAAGAAGCGCAGCACTTCCGCATCGTAAGAAGTCAATACGTCGCGGATCGTAAAGAAATTGCCGAGCGACTTCGACATTTTCTCGTTGTCGACGCGAACGAAACCGTTGTGCATCCAGTAGTTGGCAAACGTGCCGCCATGCGCGCCTTCGGATTGAGCAATCTCGTTTTCGTGGTGAGGAAATTGCAGGTCCGCTCCTCCGCCGTGGATATCGAAGTGTTTTCCCAGCAGTTCGCAGGACATTGCCGAGCATTCGATATGCCACCCCGGCCTGCCTTTGCCCCAGCGGGAATTCCATTTCACTTCGTCCGGCTCGCTATCCTTGGCGGCCTTCCACAACACAAAGTCGAGCGGATCGCGCTTGCCCGTGTTGACATCGACGCGCTCCCCTGCACGCAGGTCGTCGAGCGACTTGCCTGAGAGCTTGCCGTAGCCTTCAAAATCACGCACGGAATAATTGACGTCGCCGTCCGCACCCTGATATGCAAGCGCTTTCCGTTCGAGCTGCTCGATCATGGAGAGCATCTGCGGCACATATTGCGTCGCGCGTGGCTCATGGGTCGGCGGCAGGATGCCGAGCGCCTCGATATCCTCATGCATAAAGCGGGCAAAACGTTCCGTCAACTGACCGATCGATTCGCCGTTTTCCACGGCGCGTTTGATGATCTTGTCGTCAATGTCGGTGATGTTCCGTACGTAGGTGACGTCGTAATCCGAGGCTTTCAACCACCGATAAAGAACGTCAAACGCGGTCATCATGCGCGCATGCCCGATATGGCAAAAGTCGTAGATCGTCATGCCGCAAACGTACATGCGCACCTTGCCCGGTTGGATCGGCGAGAAAACCTGTTTTTCCCGCGCAAGCGTGTTGTAGATCTTGAGTTCGTTCATTCGCGAAAGAGCAAGTGGAGGCAATCTTAAGAATCGCGCATTTGATAGAATCGGGACGAGCGCCGCAGTATATCATCGCGTCAACACATGATTCGGAGGTCTGCGTCACATCGCTTACCGAACCTATTTGAGCTGCATTAAGGAAATTTTTCTTTCTGTTTTAACTCATCGCTGCCTTCACAGGAGACCCCATGCAAATCGCCCGCCGCCTCTTTATGTGCTTTTTCGCTTCCACGGTTCTATTTGCGGCCTCCGGCGCAGGGGCCGAGACTCTGCCCCAGGTAACGCTGAAGACCGATATGGGAGAAGTCGTCATTGAACTGTATCCGGAAAAGGCGCCGAAGACAGTGAGCAATTTTCTTGGTTACGTTAAATCCGGCCAGTACAAAGGCACTATTTTCCATCGAGTCATCCAGGGTTTCATGATCCAGACCGGGGGCTTCGACAAGGCTATGAAACAGAAGGCAGTCAAGGCGTCAGTTGAAAATGAAGCGAACAACGGCCTAAAAAACGAAAAATATACGGTAGCCATGGCGCGCACTGCCGCGCCCCACTCCGCGACTTCGCAATTCTTCATCAACGTCAACGACAACGCTTCGCTCGACTACCCCAGCTTCGACGGCTGGGGCTACTGCGTTTTCGGTAAAGTGATCAAGGGCCAGGAAGTGGTCGACAAGATCGCAGAAGTTGCAGTCGGCAGCAAGGCGGGACATGAGAACGTTCCGCTGGAACCGGTCGTCATACAATCTGCAGCATTGGCAAAATAATTCTTTATTCCATTAACGCAAAAGGCAATCATGGCTGTTCTTCTTACTACTAACCACGGCAACATCAAACTCGAACTCGACGCCGA
>JAQSWC010000153.1 GCA_029266815.1 Paucimonas sp. | reverse complement strand
CTGCGTGGCCTGAAGCTGGTGGTCGATTGCGCGCACGGCGCCGCCTACCATGTCGCGCCCGACGTTTTTCACGAGCTGGGCGCGGAAGTAATCGCGATAGGCACGCAGCCGAATGGCTTGAACATCAACGACAAGGTGGGCGCCACCGCGCCCGCTGCCCTGGTCAAGGCGGTGCAGGAGCATCGAGCCGATTTCGGCATTGCGCTGGATGGTGACGCCGACCGCGTGCTCATGACGGATGGCGATGGCCGCCTCTACAACGGCGACGAGCTCTTGTATGTGATCGTCAGCGACCGCCTGGCGAACGGCCAGGTACAAGGCGTGGCAGGCACGCTAATGACGAATATGGCGGTTGAAGTCGCCCTCAGAAAGCAGGGCATTCCGTTCGAGCGCGCGAAGGTCGGCGACCGCTACGTGCTCGAGACGTTGATGGAGCGTGGCTGGGTGCTCGGAGGAGAGGGCTCGGGCCACCTGCTTTGCCTGGATAAGCACACCACGGGCGACGGCATCATTTCAGCTTTGCAGGTGCTGTCCGCACTGCAGCGCAACGGCAAGACTCTTGCTCAATTCACCGAAACCATCCCGCTCTATCCGCAAACGCTGATCAATGTAAAGGTGCCTGCCGGTTTCGACTGGAAGAAGAATCCGGCAATGGTGGCTGAAAAAGAAAAGGCGGAAAAGGAACTGGGCGATCGAGGCCGAGTGCTGATTCGTCCGTCGGGCACCGAGCCCCTGATTCGCGTGATGGTGGAAGCCGAGAACGCTGAGCTGGCTGAGACCATGGCAAAGCGTATCGCAGAAAAGGTGAGTTAGAAAATCGTCGCGACAACCGGTGTGTGATCCGAAGGCTGCTCCAGCTTCCGCGGTGCCTTGTCGATCATGCACCCAGTGCATGAGACGGCCAAGGGTTCCGACAACAGGATGTGGTCGATACGCAGGCCCATGTTGCGGCGGAAGGCCATCTGGCGATAGTCCCACCAACTGAAGATCTTCTCGGGCTGGTCGAACAATCGGAAGGCATCCTTCAAACCGAGCGCGGTAAGACGTCTGAATGCGGCGCGTTCCGCGTCGGAAACGAGCACCGAACCCTGCCAGGCGACAGGGTCATGCACGTCGCGATCGTCCGGCGCGATGTTGTAATCTCCCAGCAGCGCCAGTTTCGGATAAATCCTGCACTGGCCTGCCAGCCAGTCGTGCAAGCCATCCAGCCAGCGCAGCTTGTATTCATACTTGTCCGAGCCTACTGCCTGGCCGTTCGGAATATAGACACACACCACGCGCACGCCGTTGATGGTGGCGGCTATCACGCGCTGCTGCTCGTCCTCGAAACTCGGAATGTTCTTCACCACCTCGTTCATCTCGTGCCGGGAGAGGATGGCGACGCCGTTATAGGTTTTCTGGCCGGTAAAGCAGACGCGATAACCGGCGGCCTCTATCTCGGCCACCGGAAATTTGTCGTCGGTCAGCTTGGTCTCCTGCAGGCAGAGCACGTCGACCGGATTGGCCGACAGCCACTGCAGAACATGCGGCAGGCGCACCTTCAGCGAATTGACGTTCCAGGTGACGAGCTTCATGCAGTCTGCTTGGCGCGCTTGATCAGGAAACGGGTGAGCAGGGGAACCGGACGGCCGGAGGCTCCCTTCGCCGCGCCGCCTTTCCATGCCGTGCCGGCGATATCGATATGCGCCCAGGTGTACTTGCGCGTGTAGCGTTCCAGGAAGCAGGCGGCGGTAATGCTGCCGCCCGGCGGCCCGCCGATATTGGCCATGTCGGCAAAGTTGGATTTCAACTGTTCCTGATAAGCGTCTTCGATCGGCATGCGCCAGACGGTGTCGCCGGTTTCCTTGCCGGCCGCAAGAATTTCCTCGGCGAGGGCGTCGTGTGCATCGTCATGGCGGGTGAAGAGGCCCGAGTTATGGTGGCCCAGCGAGGTGATGATGGCGCCGGTGAGCGTGGCGACGTCGATCACCAGGGCGGGCTTGAAACGTTCGGCATAGGTAAGGGCGTCACACAGGATCAGCCGGCCTTCGGCATCGGTGTTCAGTATCTCGATGGTCTGACCTGACATCGAGGTGACCACATCGCCCGGCTTGGTTGCGCGACCGCTCGGCATGTTTTCGCAAGAAGGGATGACAGCGACGAGGTTGATCTTCAGCTTCATTTCTGCAACGGCACGGAAGGTGCCGAGCACGGAAGCGGCACCACACATGTCGTACTTCATCTCGTCCATGCTGGCGCTGGGCTTGATCGAGATGCCGCCGGAATCGAAGGTGATGCCTTTGCCTACCAAGACGATCGGCGCTTCCTTTGCCTTGCCGCCGTTGTACTTCAGAACGATGAACTTCGGCGGCTCTTCGGTGCCGTTCGTCACCGAGAGGAAGCTGCCCATCTTGAGCGCCTGGATCTGCTTGCGGTCCAGCACTTCAACGCCGAGCTTGAAGTCTCGCGCCAGTTTCTTCGCCGTGTTGGCAAGATAAGTCGGCGTACAGATATTGCCCGGCAGATTGCCGAGGTTCTTCGTCAATTCGATGCCGTTCGCAATAGCCTGTGCCTGTGCCAAGGCCAGCTTCGCGCTTGCGAGCGACGTTTCCGAAACCGCAAAAGCTAGTTTCTTGACGCCGGTTTGGGGAGTATCCTGCGTACTCTTGAGATCGTCGAAACGGTAGGCAACTTCCCGGCTTGCCAGAACTGCCGCGTTCACTGCCCATTCAAGATCGCGTTCCTTCACCCTATCGAACGGCAGGGCGAGAACCGCATCGTTGGAACCTATTGTGGATAGCGCGCGCGCCGTTGCCTGGGTGGCCGAAACGAAATCCCGCGCGCCGGTGCTATCCTCCTTGCCCAGACCCACCAGCAGAATGCGCTCCGACGCTACGCCCGGCACCGCACGCATGAGCAAGGTGCTGCCCGGCTTGCCCGAAATGTCGCCGGAATTCAGCGCGGCAGTGATTGCCCCTTTCACATCCAGCGATCGCGCCGATGCGGACAGTTTCTTGCCTTCGAATACGCCGATTGCAATGCACCCTGTTTTCGCCGTGGGCAGAGCGTTTTTTCCGTCAAATGTTTTTATGCTAAAGTCCATCACTCTCTCCGTGGAGAAGCGTTCTGCGGGCGTTTCGGATTGTCCTGCCCCGTGAAACAGCCTCTGTTTGAAATGCAGTCTGTCGTGCGCATCAACAATCTTGCTGCCCGCACATTCCATTTCGACATTATAGAATCGTCCCCGCCATTCATGTTGACGCAGATTTCTGACCGATGATTTTCCAGCGCGCGCTGAGACGCGAACTCAACAGCACTGCAGGTGCTGTGCTCACTACGCTCCTGACCATTGTGATCACACTCATGGTCATCAAAATCCTGGGGCAAGCAGCATCCGGGCGGGTGGCAACGCAGGATGTGATCGAACTAGTGGGATTTGAAGCGATCAAGCTGCTGCCGGTCATTCTGATCGTTACCGGTTTCGTATCATCCCTGCTGGTGGTGACGCGCAGCTACCAGGATTCTGAAATGGTGGTCTGGTTCGCATCGGGCGTCAGTCTTCTCCAGTGGTTGAAGCCCGTGCTGTCGTTCGCTGCTCCCCTGATCGCCATGGTCGCCGCATTGAGCTTCGTCGTCGCGCCGTGGGCGCAGCGCGAAAGCATCGAATTCCGCGAACGTTTCCAGAAGCGCGAAGATGTATCTCGCGTGACGCCCGGAAAATTCCAGGAGTCGGCTTCATCGAACCGCGTTTTTTTCGTGGAAGCCATGTCCGGCGATGCGACTCGTGTAAGAAACGTGTTCGTCAATTCGGTGAATCCCGAAGGGCGGACTACCGTTGTGGTCGCCAAGGAAGGCTTGGTGGAACTCAAGCCGAATGGCGACAAGTTTCTCGTAATGGAAAAAGGCCGTCGTTATGACGGCATACCCAACCGGCTTGATTTCGAAATGATGGAATTCGAGCGCTACAGCGTGCTGGTGTCGCGTCAATCGATGGAAGCCGGCACCGGAAGATCCGCGAGTGCCCTGCGTACGTCCGAGCTCCTGGCCGATCCGACCCAGCGCAATTTGAGTGAACTGCTTTGGCGCATATCACTTCCACTGATGGCCCTATTCCTGGTTGTTCTGGCTGTACCACTCGCTTTCGCCAATCCTCGCGGCGGCCGTTCCGCTAATCTCATCATTGCGCTGCTGCTAGTTGTCGCTTACAACAACATGACCGCGGTTTTCGAATCACTGGTTGCGCAAGGGCGGTTGTCGTTCTGGGTCGGTCTGTGGCCGATACATCTGTTGGCCCTTCTGACAGCGGTGTTCCTGTTCCTGTGGCGCTTGAAAGTGAACAGCCCTTATCATCCGGCCGTCTTGCTTGCATCGTTGCGCACGACGCGCGCCGCACGGAGGAAGGCAGGAAAAGCATGAGGGTATTGCAGCGCTATTTCAACGCGGAGATCGCCCGTTCAATCTTTTTCGTGTTGGCGGCCTTCCTGGCCCTGTTCGCCTTTTTCGATCTGGTGGAAGAACTCAAGGACGTAGGTGGCGGTTACCGCATCCAGCACGCATTCATTTACCTGCTCCTGCGTATTCCCGACCATGTCTATGTACTGCTGCCTGTCGCCGCACTGATAGGCACGATCTGGACGCTCGCGCAATTCGCGGCGCGCTCGGAGTTCACCATCATGCGGGTGTCCAGCATGTCGACCTGGCAGGCTGCGAAAGCCATGGCGAAAATCGGGCTGGTACTGGTGGTCGTGACGTTCCTGCTCGGCGAATTCATCGCGCCTTTCACTTCAGACTTGGGAGAGCGAATCAAGCTGCGCGCCAGGGGTGCTTCAGTGTCCGAAGGTTTCCGTTCGGGCCTGTGGGCCAAGGATGTCATCAAGGAAAATGGGATATCAGGCAAGACTATCGGCTCGCGCTTCCTGAATGTCCTGGAGGTCAAGCCGGACGGCGACCTGGTCAAGGTGAGGATTTATGAGTTCGACACTGATTTCCGGCTGACCGGGATGATCGTCGCCGAGACCGCACGATACCAGGGAAAAAACGTGTGGCAGCTTACCGAGGTATCGGATACCCGTTTCGGTGGCGTGATGCTGGGAGTAAACATCGAAAGCGCAGCGGAGGCGCCGATAGCGCTGAAAAAAATGGCGTCATCGGAGCTGGTATCTGAAATCACGCCGGAGATTCTTGCCGTGCTTTTTGTCGATCCTGAGCGCATGTCCGCCAGCAACCTTGCGGCCTATACCAAGCATCTGGCGGAGAACAAGCAGCACACCGAGCGCTACGAAATCGCCTACTGGAAGAAGCTGATCTATCCGTTTGCCGTGCTGGTGATGATGGCATTGGCTTTGCCTTTCGCCTATCTGCACGTGCGCTCAGGTGGAGTCAGCCTGAAGATCTTCATTGGCATCATGATCGGCGTGAGTTTCGTCCTGCTGAACGGTTTGTTCTCGAATGTCGGCTTGCTGAAATCATGGCCGCCGTTTGCTACTGCGGTGGCGCCAAGCCTGTTCTTTCTATTGATGGCAATGGCAGCGCTGA
>JAQSWC010000152.1 GCA_029266815.1 Paucimonas sp. | reverse complement strand
CTATCGAACGTGAGTACGCGGCAACCATGACTACAGTTGAGGAGCCGCAGTTCCGAACTGTCGATATTCGCAGTTCTTGGAGCGACGAGGAAAATGGAAGATATGCGGAAGCGCTTGAGGGCAATAAAGTCGGTGGAGCACCTATCTTCCTTCAAGGCGACGAATTCCCTGATGAAGGTGAATGGACGCTTCTACTTCAACTTGACTCAGTAAACGTTCCGTTCTCGGTGAACTTCGGCGATGCAGGAATTGCATATGCGTTTATTGACAAGGAAGGGCAGACTGGAAAATTTTTGTGGCAATGTCTGTGACTGATACCGGCCAGAAGAAGACGTTCCGTGACATCGACAAGACTTAACGAAGACCTGCTTACTCTTAGCCCATGGAACCTGTAAACTCAATTAGTGATGTGGATGAGTTCGCTTCGCGAATATTGAAAGTGAATCACGCAGGAGAAAATGGGGCAGTAAATATTTACGCGGGGCAGATATTCCTGGCTCGGCTCACGGCACCGTCCATGGTCACTGAGCTTGTCGAATTCAAGTCGCATGAAGAGAAGCACCGCGCTATATTCTGGACGGAATTGCAGAGACGAAGGCGACCTCGGTGCAAGAGCTTTTGGTTGTGCGGAATTGGCGGCTTCGTTCTGGGACTAGTGACGGGGGTATTTGGCCGTCGAGCTATTGCCACAACCACGGTGGCCGTGGAACGGGTCGTTCTTCGCCACCTTGAGCAGCAGCTAATACTGTTGGCGGGCCGAGACGATGCTGCAGCTAAAGCAATAGCATCGATTGTCGCTGAAGAGCGGGAACATCATGATCGGTCGGCCTCTCAAATTGACGCTGATAGATTCTGGTTGCGGATTTTGTCACCTGTAGTGGCCGCATCTACAGAGGCAGTCATTTGGATTGGGATGCGAGCTTGAAACCAACTGGCGCAAATCGGCCAAGTCTGGCAATTTCAGATTGGCAAGTTTAGTTATGCGAGATATCGAGCACGCCAAGCAGATTGCTCAGTCTCACATTTCGCCGGGAGGAATCGGCGAGACTGAAATAGGTATCCTAGACCAACTGACTATGGAGTTCGATGTTGGCTGGGTCTTCTACTATCAATCTAAGAAATTCGTCCAAATGAATAAATTCGAGGATTCGCTTGTTGGCAATGCTCCGTTGTTCGTTAGTCGCGCTGATTTTGCTCCAACTTTCATTAGCTATCATCGTCCGGTTGAAGAATCAATGGCCGCATTCAAGATATGTGGCGATGCCAATGGCGAGAAGATCCCGATACTATCGATTTCAATGTGCAAGGATAGAGTTTCTGCGGCCGGTGCAATAAAGGCAATCAGAAGCCATTCCTCTTTGGGGCTTGCCGATGCTAAGCTTGCTGTAGATACGTGTCTTACGGGGAGCGAATCAACTGTGGCGACCAAAAGCATTCGTGATGCTGAGGAGCTTTTGCACGAACTGAGTGAATTCGGTTTTCATGGATTCGGAATGTATCGGACGAGGAAGGCCGGGTAGTAGATCGACCGCAACCGGCCAAGAGCGGACCTTCAATTTCAGTAACTTAAATAGGAAAGCAATAAATGCGCTGTATTTTTGTGGCGGTTATCATGGCTTGTAGCACGATAGGGACGGCTGGAGCTTCTGACATCGCCACTACTTTGGATCCAAACAAACCTCCTGCGATCGAGGTGGGTGAGCAGTGTACCGATGCGATGATTAATACTGCCACGCCAATCTGGCCGAAAAATGCGCTTCGTTCCGGCGCGGTCGGTTGGACCATTTGTCCGCTATGATTTGGATGGCAGCGGGCGCGCTCAAAATGCCGACATAGCGGCGTCCGCACCGCTACAAATTTTTGATAAGGCATCGCTGGATAGTATAAAGCGTTCAAAATTCACCACCGGGTTCATCAAGACAGGGTGCAAATCGCTCTTTGTATACTCGCTTAAGGCGAACGGCTAGCCTTTCCAAGGGGTATATACGCGTCGGCAGAAACCGGACAATAGCGCTCGTCCAGGCTGCCGGGCACCTGAATTCTTCGCCTATGAAGGAACTGAAATATGTTGGCGCAGCGCAGGGCGACACTTGCCGACCTCCCACGAATGTGGAATATACGCACAGCTGCTGTTCGGCTCACATGTGCGTCCCATTACACTGCCTATGTGATTGATGCCATGTGCGCCACGCCGCCGCCGCCATCCATGCAGTCACTTATCGGCGCCGGCGGGGCCTTTGTTATGGAAGAAGAAAACCATATGCTCGGCTATGCCATGCTCGATATTCACACGGGGGAAATTGATGCCGTCTTAAGGACGCGGCATTGCTTTACATTTGTTGAATTCGCTGGAGGCAATCGCGTTGAAGCACCGGCACAGCCGACTTTTCCTCTCATCATCGCTGAATGCGGTGCGGTTCTATCAGCGCGCAGGTTTTATTGCTATCCGCGAAGAGATTTATCCTCACCGTAGCGGGCTCGGTATCCCTTCGGTTTTCATGGAAAAGCAGTTGTGCCGTCTTGCTGAATTATCTGGAGCATGAGTGACGCAAGGGGCGACCTCGAAAAGTATCGACCCTGGACAGCAATTTGCAGGAAGGTTCATTGCACGATGTGATCGCGCACCGTGTAACTGATGCGGGCATTGTCGGACCACTTCTTGTCGCCTAATTGCGGCGGGTTCGCTTGCGCTATCGGCTGCACCAGTCGGCGATTGTCGTCCTCGATCGTTACGGTATCGTAAGGACCCACAGGAACGTCAATCTTTGTAACTTCCAGCGTGTCGCACATTCTGAGGCCGAACATGCTTGCGGTCGCGAACAAGGCTCGGAACTTTAACCCCTCCGCTTTCACCATCTCCATTTGCGCGGCGCAAGCCAGCCTAAGGTCACCCATTCGCCTGACGCCATCCGGCAGTCCTGGCGAGCGTACCTGTACGTTCGGGTGATTCATCACGCCTCTAGGGAAATTCCGGTTAACGACCACCATTGCGTCGCTCTCAGCCGCTTCAGCATCGCGTATTAACGCAAATGTGGTGTTCGATACCATCGGTAAGACGATGCGCTTGTTTGCGCGTACAATTTCGACCTGGTTGCTGGTTTGCGTTGCGTCCACTTTTGGCAGGCTGAACGTCAGTGTAGCACCCGGAGCCTGCGTGTCGACGTGCCTTTCGAATACTTCCTGGGCCGTTTGCAGCAATTGGTAACGCCAGGTCATCGGCTCTCCTGCAGGTTCGCTATCGGCTGCGCGGGCGTTGGCCGTGACAGCCAGGAGAAGTAGAACGAATCGGATATGCATTTAATTTACCTGGAAGTTTGGGTGCTGAACGATAACATCTCGGGTATTCAGCTTACCAAGCCCTGCGACGAACTGTCGAAATAGCGGGTTAAACTGTTTGGGCCGCGTGATTAGATGACCATTTCAATTTTACCCGGCGTATGAGCAGGCGCACATCCGGTCTAAGCTGAGGTTTGTAATAAATGGATAATATGGGACGCCGGGGGGACGGTTGTACCCCAAGCAAAAGCCCCGAACCTGATCACCATGCATGAAATCGAAAACTCCCCTGTCAAGCGCCGCTCTCTTGCCTGGCCAGGCGTACTTTGCGTTGTTTTGTCGGTTACCGCGATCCTGCTCAGTCTCGGCATGCCTGGCGTCGGCTGGATCATGGCGGTCGCTGTATTAATCCTGTGCAGCGTGGGCACGCCCCGGTTAAACAAGCGTTATCTTGCCGGCAGTTTGGCGGTTTCGGTGCTGCATCTTTTTTCCTTCGGTCCCCTGACGATACTGGGCGGTGCAACATCCATGCGGTCATGGCCGCCGGTTTGGTTTGTGGTGTTGTTTGTTGCCTTGCCGCTGGGGCTGGCGGTGATCATGCTGCTGCCGGGTAGGCGTCAGCGGCGGAACGTGGAAGATTGAATGGCGACGCCATGCGGCACGGTCATATGCTTTTGACGGCTGCGCCGAATATTCCTCGCCGTACACCCATCGACTTCGTAGCTTATTTGCCACACTTACAGATATCATCATATACAGTGCGGCGATCCCTGCACTTGTCCGGCATTTCCACAAAATATATCCACGAAAACGAGACTACCCCGCTATGCAACTGAAACGCGCTTCCCTGATGTTCGCCCTGGCTGCCGCCTTTGGCGGTTCCGCTTTTGCGCAAAACTGCCCGGCCACCGGCCCGGCCACCAGCTACCCCGTGACCAAGAAGGTCGACCAGCAGGATAACTACCACGGCACCACGGTCGCCGACCCGTACCGCTGGCTGGAAGACGCGAACAGTGCGGAAACCAAGGAGTGGGTGGATGCGCAGAACAAGGTGACGCAGGCGTACCTGGCGCAAATCCCGAACCGCGAAGCCATCAAGCAGCGCCTGACCAAGCTGTGGAACTATGAGCGCTTCAGCGTGACGTACAAGGAAGGCGGCCGTTATTTCTACAACCGTAACGACGGCCTGCAAAACCAGGCCGTGCTGTACACGATGAAGTCGCTGACCGATAAGCCGCGCGTGCTGCTGGACCCGAACACCCTGGCCGCCGACGGTACCGTGGCGCTGGCCGGCACCGCCGTCAGCCCGAACGGCAAATACCTGGCCTACAGCACGGCCGCTTCCGGCTCGGACTGGAATGAAATCCGCGTGCGCCATATCGATTCCGGCAAGGACACCGAAGACCACATCAAGTGGGTGAAATTCTCCAGCACCGCGTGGGCGCACGACGGTTCCGGTTTCTACTACAGCCGCTATGACGAGCCGACCGAAGCGACCAAGCTGGCCGGCGTGAACTACTTCCAGAAGCTGTACTTCCACAAACTGGGCACGCCGCAAAGCGCCGACACGCTGGTCTACGACCGTCCGGACCAGAAGGAATGGGGCTTCGCCGGCGAAGTCACCGATGATGGCCGTTACCTGGTGATCTCGTCGTCGCAGGGTACCGAGCGCAAATCGCGCATCTTCTTCAAGGACCTGAAACAGAAGGATGCGAAAGTCACGGGCTTGATGGAAGCGTTCGACGCGGCCTATGACTTCATCGACAACGACGGCCCCGTGTTCTACTTCCGCACCGACAAGAACGCGCCGCGCTCGCGCATCATCGCCGTGGACGTGCGCAATCCCGATCCTTCGCAGTGGAAGGAAATCGTGGCCGAAGCACCGCAAACCCTGGTCTCGGCCAACATCATCAACAACCAGCTGGTGGTCGATTACCTGAGCGATGCGCACAGCGCCGTCAAGGTGTTCGACCTGAAGGGCAAGTTCGTGCGCGACGTGGAACTGCCCGGCATCGGTTCGGCCGGCGGCTTCAATGGCAAGCGCGGCGACACCGAAACGTTCTACTCTTACACCAGCTTCACCAATCCGACCACGATCTACCGCTACGACATGAAGTCGGGCAAGAGCACCGTGTACCGCCAGCCGAAAGTCGACTTCGATCCGTCGCAGTTCGAAACGCGCCAGGTGTTCTACACCAGCAAGGACGGCACCAAGGTGCCAATGTTCATCGTGTCGAAA
>JAQSWC010000151.1 GCA_029266815.1 Paucimonas sp. | reverse complement strand
CGGGAGGTGCAGCGGGGTTGAAGTAAAATCGCCGCTTTGCCTTTATGCGGCGCGATATTGCCGCACTTTCCGGAGTTCCCATGTCTTTTTACGAAAAGCTCAAAGCCCTGAATATCGAGTTGCCGCCGGTCGCCACGCCTGCTGCGGCGTATGTAATGTATGCGCAAAGCGGCAACACGGTTTTCCTGTCCGGCCATATTGCCAAGAAGGACGGCAAACCCTGGGCGGGGCAGCTTGGCAAGGATATGGCGACAGATGAAGGCAAACTGGCTGCGCGGGCCGTTGCCATCGACTTGATCGCGACGCTGCAGGCGGCTTGCGGCGGTGATCTCCACCGCGTGAAGCGCATCGTGAAAGTGATGAGCCTGGTGAATTCCACAGGCGATTTTACCGAGCACCACCTGGTGACCAATGGCGCATCGGAACTGATCGGTGAAATCTTTGGCGAGCAGGGCAAGCATGCACGCTCCGCTTTCGGCGTGGCACAGTTGCCTCTCGGTGCCTGCGTGGAAATCGAGATGATCGCCGAGCTTGCCTGATTGATTAGTGAAAGAGCGTGTTCAATCAGTGTGTTGAAACAGCGTATTGAAAACAGGAACGAGCCGAACGTGAACTTACCGAACTTTACCCCGATAGACTGGCAGTTCTCCCATCGCGCGCAGAAGCTGCAAAGCTCTGTCATACGGGAAATCCTGAAAGTCACGGTTCGTCCCGAAGTCATTTCGTTTGCCGGCGGCTTGCCGTCGCCCGCCACTTTTCCGGTGGAGCATATGCGCGCCTGTTACGACAAGGTCTTGTCGCAGCAGGGAAAAACCGCGTTGCAGTATGGGCCGACCGACGGCTATGCGCCTTTGCGTGAGTGGATTGCCGGTTTTGTTTCGCAAGGCGGCGCAAAGATCGTGCCGGAACAGGTATTGATGGTATCGGGTTCCCAGCAAGGGTTGGATCTGCTCGGCAAGGTCTTGATCGACCATGGCAGCAAGGTATTGGTGGAAACGCCCAGCTACCTCGGCGCGCTGCAGGCATTTTCGCTGTACGAACCGGAATTCATCAGTGTGCCCACCGACGACGCCGGGCTGATTCCGCAGGAAGTGGCAGCCAGAGGCAAGGGTGCTTCTTTACTATATGCATTGCCAAATTTTCAGAACCCCACCGGACGCACCCTGTCGGCGGAGAGGCGTACGGCGCTGGTGGAAACCTGCGCCCGTCTCGGACTGCCGCTGATTGAAGATGACCCGTACGGTGCGTTGAGTTATCGCGGTGAGCCCTTGCCGAAAATGGTCGCCATGAATCCCGAAGGCGTGGTCTACATGGGCTCGTTTTCGAAGGTGCTCACACCGGGCATTCGCCTGGGTTATGTGATTGCGCCAGTTCCCCTTGCACGCAAGCTGGAGCAGGCAAAGCAGGCTGCCGATCTTCATACCGCACAGCTCACTCAGATGGTGGTGTACGAAGCGGTCAAGGAGGGATTCCTGCAGCAGCATATTCCCACGATACGTCAACTCTATGCGCAACAGTGCCAGGCGATGCTGGATGCCCTGACTGAATTCTTTCCAGCGGGCGTCACCTGGACCCGTCCTGACGGCGGCATGTTCATCTGGGTCACGCTGCCTTCCCATATAGACAGCATGAAGCTGCTCGACCGCGCGATTGCGCAGAACGTCGCTTTTGTGCCCGGCGCCCCGTTCTATGCGAATTCGCCTGCGCACAATACGCTGCGTCTCAGCTTCGTTACCGTGCCCAAGGAAAAAATACGGGAAGGCGTTCAGAAACTGGCGGCATTGATCGCCGCTGCCTGATCTTACTGCGCGAGCGATTCAGGCCGAAGCAAGCAGGCTGCGACGTTTAGGCTTTATAAACCTCATACCACTTCAAGCTTTTTCAATTCTTCCGGCGTATTGATGTTGCGGAATGCAGTGGTATCCGTAAATTCCACGGTTGCCGTGTTCAGCGTCGAGTACCACGCATCCACCTTGCGCCCACCGTTTTCCAGAAATTCCGTAAGGGAAGGCAGCAGCGACACCCTGAGCAGCGCGAACACCGGCTGAAGCCATGCCTTTTCGTCCTCCATTGTCCGCGCGATGCTGACATCTGCTTCCTGTTCAACCATTGCGGAGGAAAGGCGCATCACCAGATCATGCGGCAGCAGCGGCGCATCGCAGGGCACGATGGCCATGTAAGGCGTTTCGCAGTGGTTGAAGCCGGCATGAACGCCCGCAAGTGGACCGGCAAAGCCGCGTACTTCATCCGACAGAACTCGAAATCCGAAGGTTCGATACGTATCCCGGTTGCGGTTGGTAACGATCATCAGCCTGCCCGTCTGCGGCGCGAGACGCTCCAAAGCATGCAAGGCCAAAGGCTTGCCGTGCAGGGTAACAAGACCCTTGTCGACATGGCCCATGCGCGATCCTCTGCCGCCGGCCAGAACCAGCCCCGTGATGTCGTCGCTGGAAATCATGCGCGCCTCAGCCGCCTATGTAAGACATTTCAACCTTGCCCGTTACCGCAGCCTGTCCTTCAGCCGCGCGCAATTCAGAATAACGGTCGGAGCGCGCGCCCCAGATGCCCGCAACGGCTGCCGAAATGTCTTCATCGCGCGCACCGCCCCGCAGCAGCGCCCGCAAGTCATGGCCGCGAGTGGCGAACAGGCAGGTATAGAGTTTTCCCTCGGTGGAAAGGCGGGCTCGCGTGCAATCGCCGCAGAATGCGGAAGTGATGCTGGAGATAACTCCGACTTCACCGCCGCCGCCGGCATAGCGCCAGCGCTTCGCCGTTTCGCCGGTGTGCGAGGACGCAAGAGGTTCGAGCGGCGCCAAGGTGTCCTCGATCCGGCGGATCACTTCCGATGAAGGAACCACCTCATCCATCTTCCATCCGTTCGAACTGCCCACATCCATATATTCAATGAATCGCAGAATAAATGGCGAGCCCTTGAAGTGCCGCGCCATCGGCACGATCTCGGTATCGTTCACGCCGCGTCTCACGACCATGTTGATCTTGATCGGCCCCAGTCCGACGCGATGCGCAGCCTCGATGCCGCGCATTACATCCTCTACCGGAAAATCGACATCATTCATGCGCTTGAAGATGGCATCATCCAGCGCATCGAGTGAAACAGTGACGCGCCTGAGGCCTGCATCTTTCAGGGCCTGCGCCTTATTCGCGAGAAGAGAACCATTGGTGGTCAGCGTCAGATCCGGAGCCTGGCCGTCCGGTGTTCTCAATGAGGCCAGCATTTCGACTAGCGACTCTACATTTTTTCGCAGCAGGGGTTCACCCCCGGTCAGGCGGATCTTTCGCACGCCATGGGCCACGAAAATCGAAGCGATCCGTACGATCTCTTCAAAAGACAACAGCGCTTCATGCGGCAGATAGGCGTAGTTCTTGTCGAACACCGCTTTCGGCATGCAATACGTGCAACGGAAGTTGCAGCGGTCCGTGACCGAAATGCGCAGGTCATGCAGCGGTCGTGCAAGCGAATCAAAAATCTGCGCTCCTGCCGTTCCGGTAAAAGGGAAAGCCGAAGGCGAGGGATCATACAGCTCGGTTATGGGAATCACTTTGCGGGTCATGGCTGCGGCGCTGAGCTGAAAAAAGTCACGGCGTGTTGACGAAACAAGATACACCAAGAGCATGCTCCGTGCCTGCATGCATTTATATGAGTTAAGGGCGGCATTCAGCTGCTGTCGCATGGCAAGCTTTTTGCAATCTTCGGTAGGTGCGTATGAATCGATTGCGCACCAAATGGATAAATGTCGTGACCGATCCCAGAAACCTGAAGCTCGTTGTTATCAATTCGCTTACTACGCCGGAAGGTGCAGGCGAAGAGGCGCTCACCCAGGCTGCTCGCGCCCGTGCATTGCGCATGCCTGCTGGAAAGCGGCTACAACATCCTCGCGGCGCTACCGCCCGATGCGGATCTGGAGGCGCAGATCGCGCAACTGCAGCCGGATGTGATCATCGTCGACGAACAATCGGATGCCGCGCTGAAGAAAGTGGTGGCGGCGGCAGCCAACGAGCGCCGCCCCATCGTCTGCTTTACGGAGGATGACGACAAGGGCAAGATGCATGCAGCCATAGAGGCAGGCGTCGCAGCATACGTCGTGGCGGGGCTGTCTTCGGAACGCGTCAAGGCGGTACTAGACGTCGCGATCGCACGCTTTGAAGTCGACCAGAAGCTCAGGCGCGAGCTTTCCGAAACCAGGCTGAAGCTTGCCGAGCGTAAGGTGATAGAACGCGCAAAAGGCTTGCTGATGGAGCGCCACCGCTGCACGGAGGACGAGGCTTATCACAAGCTGCGCAGGCTTGCGATGGACAAGAACCTCAAGCTTTCCGAAGTCGCGCAGCGCATGCTGGACGTAGTCGATCTCCTGACCTGATCGCCCCTTTTTGATGCGCCGCGCGATCCTGGTGCGGAAAGCAATTTCAGTTAGCGCTCCTCATACAAATCATGCCGCCTCATTATGCCGCTTCTCGGGTCGCGAGAGAGCGTCGGCGAGGGAAAGACCCAATGCCAGCCTCAGATTTGTCCCAGCTTCGGATATTTGATTGAAAGTGCGTCCGAGACTTCCACGCCGGGATGCCGCGAGTGCCGGTCCGCCTCCCAGATTGCTCTACTTTCGGCCAATTGGAAACGTAGCGCAGGTATTAAGGCGCGTGGGAGCATGACTACACGATCCTTGTTTCCTTTGGCCTGCCGCACAATGATGACGTGCCGGTCAAAATCCAGGTCCTTCACACGCAGGCGCAGCCCTTACATCAGGCGCATGCCGGTACCGTAAAGCAGTCTGGCCACCAGTCCAACCTGGCCCTCCATGGCTGCCAGCAAGCCCGACACCTCGTCTCTCGTCAGTACTGAAGGAATTCGCCTGGGGCGGGTCGGCCGGGAAATGTTCTCCATCCACGGCAGCTCGATGTCCAGAACTTCGCGATACAGGAAAAGTAACGCACTGAGCGCCTGGTTATGCGTAGACGCTGAGACACGGCGGGCCGTGGCAAGCATCGCCAGGAAAGCCTCAACTTCCGTGACACCCATGTCGCGGGGGTGTTTCATGTCACTCCAGCGAATAAAGAAGCGGATCCAGTAAAGATAGTTCTTCTCAGTGCTAAGACTATAATGCCGGTACCTTATCCGTTCACGAACCTGGTCCAGAAGGCGGGTGGACTGTAGTGGAGGTTTGCGGGGTTCCATAGGCTTCTTTATAACTGTATGTATATACAGTATAGTAACCGGAAATCCATTGTGTAAGCGGGTTTTGAAAGATCGGGATCGCCAAGTTATACCGCACAGGCTTTTTTATCCCGCACAGTTTGCGGTATACATTACGTTCCCGTTCCGTAGAGAGCTACGGGAACAAAATTTAGTAAACAGAGCAGTATATAACCAATACTGTGTATTTATACAGTTAAGAAAAAATGCTATATAGTGAAGCGAAGTGCACGAGCGCACATAACGCCGAGGCGTTCATGTGGTCACGTACATTTCGCTTCAGTACAAAAGCATTTGCTGCTACTCGAATTTTTA
>JAQSWC010000150.1 GCA_029266815.1 Paucimonas sp. | reverse complement strand
GTCACCACGTTGCCGGCCATGATGGTCAGATCGGGATGCTCATCGCGGATCCGCTTGACAAAGCGGATGAAGCTTTCGGTATACCCGTTGGCTACGTCGATGCAGGCATAGCGGATAGCGCTGCCTGCACGCTTCATGACGGCCGAGAATTTCTCGTAGTCGGCCTGGCCGATGCCCATCGAGTAGAAAGCCGTGGAGGGCGCAAGGCCTTTCTTTTCCAGCGAGGTGAAGAAAGCCAGCAGATCATCTTCCGGATAGTGCTTGTGCAGCGCGGCCGACAAGCCATGCCGGCCAAGGGCGCGAGCCATTTCCATGGTGCCCGTGGTATCCATGTTGGCCGCGATGATGGGGATGCCGTGATACTGCGTCTTGGAATGATAGAAGCTGAACTCGCGTTGAATGTCGACTTGCGAGCGCGACGGAAGCGTGGATCGCTTGGGGCGGATCAGCACATCCTTGAAGTCGAGTTTGACGGATTCCTCAATATGCATGGCTGCCTCCTTGTAAACGTCTCAATGGCAAAGCGCTGCATCCTTGTCGAGGACGGCGCCGTCAATGCTGACAAACTCCCATTCGTAGCTATTCTCTTTAAGCACCATACGCAGTACGCCATAAACGCTGTTGCTGGCGGCTTCGCTGTTCGGCTTGCGAAACACGAAGCGGGTCAGATGCGCCCCGCCGGTGCCGACCACAAACTGGCGCATGCCATGCTGTTCGTTCTTTATACCTTCGGCATTCTGCGGCGCGAAGCGTTCGTAATCGTGATCGTGGCCGCTCAACACCACCTCGGCACCGGCTGACTCCAGCGTGCGCCATACCTGGCTCATGAAAGGATGGTTACCATGCCCGCCGGAGCTGAAATAAGGATGATGCCAGTAGGCGAGCGTGCAGCGGCTCGGGTGCTGAGCCAGATCGTTTGCGAGCCATTCAAGCTGCTCCGCATAGCGCTCGGCCTTCAGGTTGCTGTTAAGCGAAACAATGTGCCATGTTCCGAGATTGAAGCTGTAGTAGCCACGCCGGAGAGGGCCGGCAGTCTCGCCGAAGTACTGGTAATAGCCCGCTGCTCCGGGCGTGTAGTACTCGTGATTGCCGGGAGAAGGAAAAGTCCGGTGCTTGAAGCGGCCCCAGGTGGGTTCATAGCAACCTTCAAATTCCGCAAGCAGTCCGCGCGGGTACGTCAGGTCGCCAAGTGTCAGTACCACTGCATCTGCATCGCTTGCCAGCATCTTTTCCACAAGGACTGCAGTGCGTGCCGCGCCGCTTTTTTCCGGGAGCGACTTGCGACAGTCGGCAATATCCCCTGCCGCATACAGAGTAATGCCGGGACCCGCAGCGGATTCCTGCAGTGGGGAAGAGGTAGCCGACCACCCCCGGCTGAAGAAACAACCGAGGCAGACGACGCTAGTCAACAGAATTGTTCCCCACTTTCCCGCGCGAGACAAAACAGCGTATAGACGCCCGCAGGTTTTCATTCTTTTTTGCTCCGGTTCTTTTAGTTTGGCAATGGCTAGGGCTCTTTGGCCGATATGAAGACACATATATTTAGTACATGAACGAGGATTCTTAGTACTTTACAAACTCAAAAGAACGTTCTTTCGCCGGAAGCGCCGGCGCGCCAGATACTCTGCGACTTACCAAGCAACGTCCCGATACGCAGCGTAGAAAGCGTTGTTCCACCGAGCAATCTTTGATATCTAACAACAATGCAAACAGTGCTCCACTTGGTGCCGGATCGTTTAATGCTTTGCACCGATAAAACTCTGCACAAATCCATAATTCTGTGGTCGCGGCACCACGAGACGTTCGAAATAATATGAATTATATGAAGACGTTTTTCATTCTGACATTTCATTTGACATTTTTAGCGTCGACAATGAATTAGCGCTGCAGGAACCAGCGCATTATTATTAAAAAGCATCTCTTATTCGGAGGCAGTGTGGAAATTGAAGACGCTATTGCAGTCATGAGTCATCTGGCGGACAAGCTGGAACACACACTTGCGATTGAGGATTTAGTATCCGCCTATGCGGAATTCCTGGCGCATATACGTGGCCAGATTTCTGAACAGGACTTTGCTTTTCTCGCTACAATCGGCGCCATGATTTACCTGAAAGGCGGACGAGAGTACGACTCCAGTGTACAAACCGATTTGCTGATGAAACGTCTTCGCCAGTAAGTTCCCTTCTCAAGCTGCTTTGCAGCTTCTCATGCCTTTCTGTTTGCGTTTCAGCAAGGTGTAGTGTTTCGTTCTGTCTACTATCTGTGATGCTGCATGGCTACACTATTTTGTCATTCGGTACACAGGAGAACATTATGGAACAAATCTTGTCCGACTCTTGCGATGTCATCGACGGAATTCCATTTGCTGTGACGGTTTGCGGCGATCAAAAGGAATGCGTGGTGACACTGGACGCACTTGAACACTTGCGGCGGATGCACGGGTTTACGCTGGATCTGAACCATATCTATCGCGCTTTCGAAGGCAAGATTCATAGTGTCGCGCGCGGATTGATATTTTCAGGCAAGCGCGGTGCGCCTCTGATATTGGGACCGCAGGTTTTTCACTGAACCCAGGTCGGTCGCAGCTGCCTGACTTTTTGATATCTTCGTAACAGGCCGAACGAGGAGCCAAAATGGCTGCGATGACTTACTTCAAGGCAAACTGGATAGCCGAAGCCGATATACAAAGGCTGCAAGGTGGCGCCTATCAGGGCGTGGTGCTCATCAAGAGCCGCGACGGAGGGGATGACGATGTTTCCGAACATGCCGTCGGTGCCTTTTCCGATACGCCGGATGAAGCACTTGAAGAAGCCAAGGCGCTGGCTCATCGCCTTCTCGGCGATCTCGAATAGACACCTGCTGAGCTTCTTGCCGCCTGCTGTTACTTTGCAGCCAGCCCCATTCTCGTTGCCGGCGTGATCCTGTCCAGGAAAAACACGCCGTCCACATATTCTCCAAGGCTGGGTTTGCCATGCGTGAACCGGCCTTCGTAGTCGCCGAAGCCGTACCCTTCAAGGTTGGAGCCTTTCTGACGTGCTTTCTTCAGGTCGATGAAGACCTGCTTCATGCCTGCGTGATGCAGCAGATGCTCGATTGATTTCGGATCGGGTTCAGGTATTTCGGTAATGCCGCCTTTGATGAAATCCACATACTTGCCGTGGTAACCCGTGAAGTAGGCATGGTAGAAGTGCCTGCCGGGGAGTGTCTCGCGAACACCGACCATCATTCCCTTCGCTCCGGAAAGTGCGGATATTTTCTGGCCGTGAAAATCATGCGTCCAGATGATGACCTTCTTGCCGGGATGCTGGTGTTGCAATACCCACAGCATATTTGCCGTCATTTCTCGTTCGCGTGGAGCATTGAACCTCTGGTCAGGAGGTGTTTGCCAGAAAGCTTCCGCCTGGGATCGCAGGCTGGCCGAGACACGTTTCCAGAATCCGGGGTCGTCCAGCGGGCGGGTCGACGAGCGGACGTCGGCGCCGGTGACCTGGTCTATCAGCCTGAGTGTTTCGAAGAAGCGGCGCTGCTCTCCGGCCGGCGGTGGCGTGCGTTCGAAATGTAGGAGGTTCTGGCACTGTGCGGCAAAGATACGCCAGGCAAATGTTCGAGGAAGATCCGAATCGCGCTTGAGCAGATAGGCTGCCAGATCCACCAGCATGTCCTGCTGCGAGAGGTTTCCGCTTTGCTGGCTGTCGAAAGTGGTGAACAGGAGCGGGCGCTTGCTGCGCTTCCGATTGTCAAGGTAATCGAACAACGGCGTCACTTCGCGGGTAGTCGAGTACATGAAAAACAGATTGCCGGGCGCCACGGTTTTCATCGGCTTGCCGCTGTCGCGAAGGGCATTGATTTTCACGCCGTCATAAAGACCGCTTTCCAGGGCTAGCACCTCGAAGCCGAGCTTCTGGTGAAGATAGCGTACAAGTCTGGCCTTCAGCGCGAAAACGTTTCCTTCACCATGCGTCTTTTCGCCCAGCACCACATAGCGCGCATTGCCTACTGCCTTGCCGAAATCGGCAAGATCCGAGAAATCGGTATCGTTGAAGTCAACGGAGCGGACAGGTGACGCCAATGCCTGCAGAGCGGCCGAATCTGTTGACGGCTCTGCGGCATGCGCATGAAAAGCGAGGGGAAAGAAAACCAGCAAGGCACCCAGGCAGCGGAACATCGTTTCTCCCGTTCGGATATGGTGAGCGGGGATTATAGAACGGCAGGCCTCGCAGGTGATTCAAGCGCCATTCGGGGTATCGCCCAGGTGCGCTTTGCCGTAATTCCTTGCGCGGTCAGCGTTTCTTCTTGATGAAAACTACCAGACCGATCAGGCCACCCAGCGCCAGCATGGCGGCGAATGCAACAGGTAGATGTCGGGAATAGTGGCGAATCGGATCGACGTAACGCGACAAGGAACCGGAATACAGCACTTGGCCATCCTTCGACAACACGACAGCCGCCGGAATGCCCTTTCGTATCGGGTTGCCGTAGGTATGGGCAATATCCAAGTTGCGATTGAAACGGCCCACATCCACTTTCACCAGCTCGTAGCGCGCCATGTCGATCGGAATGGTGCCCTCCCGCATCGAACGGTCTACACGCACGCATTCGGAACACCAGTTCGCTCCGAAAACAACCAGCACCTTTTTGTTGGAGGCAGCCGCCTTGTCCCTTGCTGTTTGCAGGGCCTCGCCAGCGTCCGCCAGTTCATCATAAGGTTGTTCCGGCATCGCTGTTGATACAACCGGCAAGAAGAGACATAGAAACAGCCAGGTTTTCAAGCTGCGCATAAGAGCTTCGCCAATCAGCGAGTCGCCGCAGACCGAGTATGGAGCCCGCGTTCTGTATGGAGGAATACCTGGATCTGTGCGACCAGCTTCTGCATCAGGCTTTCTTTTCTTCCAGCGCAAACAGATGCGCCAGCCGCACTCCGCGATACTGACAGGGATGTCGAGGCAAGCTGGAAATTTCCGTCATTTCGCTTGAACGCACCTCGTTCTGACCACAGCCTGTCGTAATCGGCCGACTTTCGGCAGAAGCGTCCGCTCGCCGCAAGCTTGTTCGCATTCGATAGCAAGATAATGTGCCGGCACTGCAATGCCGACGCGATCTGGTTGACGGCGTCGATCATCAGGTCACGCGGTTTGTATCCGAAAAGGTCGCGTGTGATTGATTTGATGCTGAAAGTCTTGTCTACAGTAAGGAATCCATGCAAACCGCCGACTTCAATCGCTTTTAAACCGTGTTCCTCAATCAGGTTAAAGGCGGCCGTGTAGATAGTGTGGATGCCGCATTTCAATTTGAGCGTCATTTCGCCGTCCTGGCTGGCACTGTCCATCGATCCGAAGAGCAATTGATAGCGGGAGCCGGATCGCCCGGTCAGATCTGCGACAGGCACCGGCTGGCGGCAACTTCTGCGCACGAGCCCGGCCAGTCCCATATCCAGAACCAAGCGATAATGCATCATCAGCCGATCAACGCGTTCGCGGCGAGTCAGCCTGGGAGACAGATAGGGCTGGTAGATTCTGCCTTTCAGGTAGGGCAG
>JAQSWC010000149.1 GCA_029266815.1 Paucimonas sp. | reverse complement strand
AGACATTGCGGACCTCAATCTCGACACCGGCAGGATCGCGGACGGCGCAAAAAGCGATTTCGACATCCAGGCAATAATCACCGCCGACAAGCCGCAAGCAAAGGCCTCGGTGCGCGCGAAAAGCGATTTCCAGTTCGAACTCGAGCAGAAGCACTATGTACTGAATGGCCTTGATGCGGAAATCAAGGGAAGCCTAGGCGACCTGCGCGATGCCGACATCCGCCTAAAGGGAAATGCAGACCTGAAACCGCAGGCCAGGCGAATTGCCCTGGAAGGGCTCTCGCTCGTGGCAAAGGGCAAACGCGCCGCGCAGGATTTCGACGTCAAGGTGGACATACCCAAGCTCGCGGTGACGGACAAAGACGTGGCCGGCGGCAAGGTCAGCGGCAACGTCAAACTGGCGGAAGGTCCACGCACCATGACGGCCGACTTCAGCGTGCCGTCCTTCGAAGGTTCGCCGCAAGCCTTCAAGATCGCTGCGCTGAACCTGGATGCCGTCATCAAGGAAGCGCAACTCGAAGCAAAGGCGAAGATCAGCGGTGCCGTATCTGGCGATATCGACAAGCTGCTCTTCACCTCGCCGCAATTGAAGCTGGCTCTGGACGGCAAGCAGGGCGACAAAGCCATCAGCGGCACGCTGACTACACCGCTGCAAGCCGATCTGAAGGCACAGACAATTCGCCTGCCTGCCATTGCCGCAGCTTTTACCTTGCCGAATCCGGGCGGCGGGACGCTGAAGCTGAATGCCAATGGTCAGGCTACTACCGATCTGAATAAGCAAACACTGTCTTCCGCGCTGAAAGGCACACTCGATGAAAGCAGCTTCGATATCAAGTTCGGCCTGACGAAATTTTCTCCGGCAGCCTACACCTTCGATGCTGCCATCGACCGCATCGATGCCGACCGCTACCGCAGCAAGCCCGCGTCAGCCGATGCCGGCAAGCCGGGTAAACCCGCAGCCGATGCGCCGGAGTCGCCGATCGATCTGTCTGCGCTGAAAACGCTGAACGCCAGCGGCAAGATGCGCATCGGTGCGCTGAAAGTGGCCAACATCAAGGCAAGCAACGTGCGCTTCGACCTGCACGCCGCAAAAGGCAGGCTGGAAATCAACGGCTTGTCGGCAGCCCTGTACGGCGGCAAGGTCGCCGGTAATCTGTCTGCCGCGGCCACTACGCCGCCGCGTTTCACGCTGCGCCAAAATCTCAGCGGCATTGCAGTGGGCAATTTGCTGAAAGACGCCATGGGCAAGGACCCTATCGACGGCAAGGGCAACGTGCAGCTCGACGTGCAAACCCAGGGCGCCACCGCCAGCCAGCTAAAGAAGGCCCTGGACGGCAACGCCCGCCTTGAACTGCGCGACGGTTCGGTGCGCGGCGTGAACATCGCCAAGTCCCTACGTGATGCCAAGGCCCGGCTGAATGCCCTGCGCGGCAACGAAGCGCCGCAAAGCGGGACGGCGTCCACCGAAGAAAAAACCGATTTCAGCGAACTCTCCGGCAGCTTCCGCATTGCCAACGGCGTGGCGCACAACGAAGACCTCAGTATGAAATCGCCGCTTCTGCGCCTCGGCGGCAGCGGCGACGTCAATCTCGGACAAGACCGACTCGATTATCTGGTCAAGGCGACCGTTGTCCAGACGCTGCAAGGGCAGGGCGGCCCCGAGCTTCAGGCCTTGAAAGGTCTGACCGTACCGGTGAGATTGTCAGGCCCGTTCACCGCCATCGGCTGGAAAGTCGATTTCGCCGGCCTGGCCAGCGGCATTGCCAAGCAAAAGATCGACGAGAAGAAGGAAGAAGTCCGCGGCAAGGTCAAGGAAAAAATCCAGGAGGAGCTGGGCGACCGGCTCAAAGGCTTGTTCGGAACCAAGAAGCCGGCGGAACCGACCCAGCCGTAAGAACCTGATGAGGTTTTAAACGACCGGCTCAGGAACCGCCACGTTGCGCGCGGATCTGGTTCTTAATGTCCAGTGCCGCCGCGCTGGACGGGTCGATGGACAGGGCGCGATCGGCTGCTTCCATCGCTTCGTCGTAACGGTGCGTAGCGAGCGCCTGCCGCGCATGGTCCACCAGCGCGCTCATGCGCATCGCAAGCTGCGCATTCCTCTCGGCATCACGCGCATGATCGTCGCTGGCGGAACGCACTTCCCGGGTCTCGCGGGCCGGCGCAGGAGCTGCAGGTGCCGATTCCTGAACAGGGGTTGCCTGGTTCGTTGGCCGTTCCAAGGAAGTGGCAGGCGCCGTTTGTGCCGGCGGCGTGATCGCGCCCGTATCGGGTATGGCCGAAGAGCCGTATCCCCACCAATAGGCGAGACTAGCCAGCACGATCAGCAACCCTGCCATGAAAGCCACCGCTTTTCCCTGGCATGCCTTGCAGGTCGCTGTTGCGCCTGAATGTGAAGCGCCACATTTCTCGCAACTTGCCATTTGGTTTCCTCCTGATTTTGTATTTTTTGATCCGGCAAACCGGACTTGAACTATTGCGCGGGCGATCGCAAACGTCAATCGAAGTCGCTTGCAGCAAGCAGCCATTTAAGCTGAAAGCGCAATCAACATTCCGTATCCGATGCCATTGCCGAAATAGGATGGCGCCACAGAAAGCATCAGGCGTGCTTTGTGCTGTGCGTCATTGATTTTAAAGGGAAAAAATCGAAAATTTGCTTGCAAATTCCTTGATAAATTCAAGCGTGCAGTCCACTATGCTTTTCACATAAAAACAATTAAAACAAAAGCGCCCGCGCAAGAGCTTTCCGCAGAAAGCCACAGTGTTATATCCATAAAACTAGGAGACAAAATGAGGCAGTCCATTCTTCATGGCCTGATATCAGGCCTGTGTGTCACTGTGCTGGCCGGTTGTGGCGGCACTTCGCAAGACCCAGCATCAGCATCCAAGCAACTTCCCGATGGCGAAGCCTGTAATGCGGCGTGGGTAGCTTCCACTGCGTATAACGGCGGTGCCCGCGTCAGCCGTTCCGGCCGTAACTACACGGCGGCTTACTGGACGCAGAATCAGGATCCGGCCACCAACAGCGGTCCGCAAGGCAGCGGGACGCCATGGGTTACCGGCTATTTATGCGGTTCTACGCCTACCCCGACACCGACACCAACGCCTACCCCAACGCCCACACCTACCCCAACGCCCACATCTACCCCAACGCCCACACCTACCCCTACTCCAACACCTACCCCGACAGGTAGCTGCCCGCAATGGGGGCTGGGCAAAGCGTATGCAACCGGGGCCAAGGTTACGAATCGCGGCGGCTATTACCAATGCAAGGTCAGCGGCTGGTGTTCGTCGACATCGACTGCCTATGAGCCGGGCGCGGGCTGGGCATGGAACGACGCATGGAGCAGCATCGCTGCCAGCCAGTGCGGTACGACCCCTACCCCGACACCCACGCCGACCCCTACGCCTACCCCGACACCCACGCCAACCCCTACGCCTACCCCCAGCGGCTTCGTGGTGACCGAGGCGCAGTTCAACCAGATGTTCCCGAACCGCATCCCGTTCTATACATATCAGGGCCTGGTGAGCGCAGCCAATTCCATTCCCGGCTTCGGCACCACCGGCAGTGATGTCATCAGGAAGCAGGAATTGGCGGCGTTCCTTGCCAACGTCAACCACGAGTCGGATCAGCTGCGCGCGGTACGTGAATACAATACCGCCAACTATGGCAACTACTGCGACAGGAGCCAACCCTACGGCTGCCCCGCAGGCACGGCAGCCTATTACGGCCGCGGTCCGATCCAGCTCTCCTGGAACTTCAACTACAAGGCAGCGGGCGACTATCTGGGCGTGAATCTGTTGAACAACCCGGACCTCGTAGCGACCGATGCCACCATCGCCTGGCGAACCGGCATCTGGTACTGGATGACGCAGAACGGCCCCGGCACCATGACACCGCACAGTGCCATGATCAACAGCCGTGGCTTCGGCGAAACCATCCGCAGCATCAACGGCGGGCTTGAATGCGGCGGCCGGAATCCGGGCGCAGTGCAGTCAAGGGTGGATGCCTATACGCGCTTCACCGGCATGCTCGGCGTGCCCACCGGCAGCAATCTCTACTGCTGATCAGTCGGACCTGGCAAGAAGCAGTAAAAAAACGGCCTGGCAATTGCCAGGCCGTTTTCCTTTATGCACTTCTTTGCCAAATAGCCGACTCAAGATTTGGCAGCGAGATCCAGAGCTTGCCTTTTGATTTTCGCCGCTTCCGAATTTTTCGGGTTCACCTCAAGCGCCACCTTCGACTTTTCATAGGCTTCCTTGTAGCGCTTGGCTGCCAGATCTTCCTTAGCCATCGCGGTCAGCTCCTTGGAGCGTGCCGTCGACTGAATCGCGCGCTCCTTCACGCGCATCTCTTCGTCTTTGGCGTTCTGCAAGCGAATGCCGTTGTAATTCAGCATAGGGTTGGGCTTTTGCGCTGCAGGCGCTGGCTTGGCAGGTGTCGCAGCTTTCTTCGATGCGGGAGCAGGCGCAGCGTCGTTGCTGGCTGCTGTTGCAAGGCCGCTTGTCAGCAGCAAGGCGGCGGTTACCGATGAAAGAAATGGTCGAGTTTTCATAAGCTGTCTCCGATTTGAATACCCGTATTCTAAAGACCGGTATCGGTCTCAGGCATAACTTTAAATTATTCGTGCCTAGGCGAGTGCGAAGCATGCAACCCTAGGCGGGCCGACCCCGCAAAAAAGTGGATACCGACTGAACCAAGCCTAGCATATCGCCTCGACGGCTATTTTGCGCCGGCTCTGGGAGGAATATAAACGTATTTTTCATTTGCGCCACGCTTTCGCTTTCGGTCACCCCAGTCGCATCCCCCGCAGTCGCAACAACTCAGGAAGTCGAACATCCTGAAACCGCTCCGCCCGGAACCGCAAGTCGCGTCGCAGGGCAAATCGCAGCCCGGATCGCAGTCCCCGCGCTGGGCAATATGCGGCCTTTTAACCGGCGGAGCGTTGCGCCGGTAAGCGACGCCGCACAGGAATAGGCGCCGGCGCAAAACGGCCAACCCCGCCATCACGCCGAAGCGGCGGATCGCCCGGGCGCCTGCAGCAGAGCAGCCGCGGCGACCGGTATACACACGGTACGCGCAGCAAAAACCCTTGTAGGGGGAAAGATAACGCTGATACAGGCTGATCGAAAAAAGCGCAGCAGATTTCAACACGGCGTGAATCCGCTTACGGAAGCTCATCGACGTGCTTCGACATGGCGGGCGAAGTTATCGAGAATGGCTTGCCAGCCCTGTTGCTGCTGCTCGATGGGATAGGTGGATTCACTTTCAAAGGTTACTCTCACCTTCACGCCATCCGCGCCGTGGGCAAACTCGACCAGGGCCGTACGATCACCGAACGAATACGCGATCAGCTTGTGCTCCACGATGTTGGTGTAGGTCCCGGCGAAATCGAAGCCCATGCTGCCGTCCTTTGCTTCCATGCGCGAGGAGAAAGCGCCGCCAACTCGCAAATCCACGGCAGCAGAAGTCGTGTGCCAGTCATCGGAAGCGGCATTCCATTGCTTGATGTCTTCGGGTGACGTGTACGCGCGCCATACCTTTTCGATAGGCGCGGCAACGGTGGTTTCAACAGTAATTTTCATGGGGATTCTCG
>JAQSWC010000148.1 GCA_029266815.1 Paucimonas sp. | reverse complement strand
GCCGGCTTGATGTCCACCGTCGTCACGCGGTCGGGCTGAATGAACGCCAGCGCCTTTTGTGCATCGGCTTCATCGCGTTGCACGCCGTACGGCAGGCGCATCGCAATGAATTGCACGTCATGGCCTTGCTTGCGCGCGCGTTCCGCAGCAAGCTGTGCCATCCGCCCCGCAGTGGTGGAATCGATACCGCCGCTGATTCCAAGAACCAGCGCGCGCATGCCGGAGCCGATGACATAGTCGCTCAGGAAGGATATTCGGCGCTCCGCTTCGCGGGAGGGATCGATCGTCGGTGAGACCATTAGCTCGGCAATGATGCCTGCCTGTACCGTTTTTTCGTTTTCCGTCATCGGTATTCACCTGCTCTGACACTGATTTGCTCAGGTGAACAACCTTAGCGCATATGGCACCGCAGGATATTGCAGCTTGTCATTGCGACTTCTACAGCTGACGACCTGTTCATGTTTGGCAGCAGGATCGTTAAGGCCCGAAACGCAGAGCCACGCGGGGAATTTGCCTACCGCCGGTTTTCCTTCTCCCCCTGAAACGGCCGCGCGTCGACCGGCAGGTCGATGGTGAAAGTGGTGCCTTTTTCGGAGCTGCTGTCCACAACGATGCTTCCGCCATGGCTTTCCACCACGGTGCGCACGAAGGGCAAGCCGATTCCCCATCCTTTCTGCTTGCCGTGCTTGGCTATTTCGGCGCGGCGGAAAATCTGGAAGATGCATTCCTGCTCTTCAGGCGGAATCTGTGGCCCTTCGTTGTGAACGGAAAGCCCTACGCGTTCATGCGTTTGCGATAGCTTTATGTGAATGGGTGTATTTGCCGCACCGTACTTCACCGCATTTCCGATCAGGTTTTCAATCGAGCGTTTCACCACATCGCGGCTCCACCAGCCTGTTACAGGCTCGCCCACAACGTCACAAGGCCTGTCGTTCGGAATATCCATATGCCGCAGAACGGTGTGTACCAGCGAAAGCATGTCGAACTGCTCGAACTCCAACTTCAGCTTTTGGCCATGCTGAAAAACAATGGTGTCGAGCAGCTCCTGCACCATGGCATCCACGCGCGCAATGTTTTCGAGAATCCTGGTCGACAACTCCTGGGTCTTGGGAGAGTCGGTCGTTAACCGGATCAGCTCGGCGGCCATGCTCGCCACGCCGAGCGGGCCGCGCATGTCATGCGTGAGTGCCGCGATGAACTGTTCACGCATGCCTGTCACCACCAGGGAAAACGCCATTACGGCTTCACGGATCGCATCGTCTATCGATGTATTGATCGCACGTAGTTCCTGCGGAGTCAGCGTCACTCCATGACGGTCCATGACATCCAGAATGGTCGCCCTGAAGATCTGGTATTCCATGATCAGGGTTTCGGGATCGTAGTGGGTAAGCCGCGCGCGCTCGCCGCCATGTTCGCTGGCCAGTGAATTGGATTCGGTAGCGCTGCTGCGCGGGTAATCCGCGGTTACGGCTTCGGCGATATTGTCGTAGAAAGCCGGGATGGTATTGATGATGATCGGAGAGCGCAGCTGCTTCGCTTCCTCGAAGGACCGGCGCACTTTCTGTTCCCATTCCGAAAGAACGATTTCGCGAAGCTCGAGCATCCTGCGCGACGTGGCGGACAGCCTGTTTTCATCATCGTTCTGGTCACTGGCCAAGGTCATGGGCACTTTTCCGTTATAGGAAGACTGGGTTTGCTTGCAGGAAAATTATTGTTATTGGAGGCGGCCGAAGCTACTGCTAGTGCAGACAACAGTGATGACGAAAAGTTGGGATGCGCTGCGCGAAACAAGCATTTCGGTAAGGCTTTCTTAAACTGTCCGGCTCGCCCGCGTCAGGGACCTTCACGTTGCACAATGACATTGTGCACGGCCGATGAATCTACTACCGCGGGGCGCATTCCCGCACATCGGCCTCCCGCCAGGCACGGCATTTCAGTGCTGCGTATCGCCGGCACGCTGCGGCATTTCCAGTATTTTCGTCAGATCCGCAGGATGCAGCGGCTTTGCCATATGCATGTTGAAACCGGCATTGATGGCCTTTGCTTTCGTCTCTGCTCCGCTGTAGCCGCTTAGGGCAACCAGCTTAACCTTACGGCCTTCCGGTGCAGTGCGAATCCGTCGCGCCACCTCGTAGCCGTCGAGCCCTGGCAATCCGATGTCCACGATGGCCACGTCCGGCTGCACTGTCCGAAGACGCTTGAGCCCCTCTTCGCCATCGGCCGCCACCTCCACCCGGTAGCCATACGATTCCAGCAAGGACTTCAAGGTTTCGCGCGCATCGACGTTGTCTTCGATGATCAGGATGCGCCCCTGTGCGTTCACACACAAGGGCGTGGCCTCTTGCTGTTTGCCCGATGCCGGCACCGAAACGCTGGCATCGAGCGGCAAGCGAAGCGTAAATGTACTGCCATGGCCCAGCCCTTCACTATGGGCTTCAACAGTTCCTCCATGCATTTCCACCAGTTTCTGCACCAGTGTCAGGCCGATACCCAAGCCGCCCCGTGCCCGGTCGATGCCAGTGTCGACCTGAACGAACATGCCGAAAATATCGGAAAGCTTCGAAGGCGGAATTCCTCTTCCATAGTCCCTGACCTGCAATACTGCGCGTTCCGCGTCGCCGGTTGATTCGGCGGACAGTGAAATATCGATTTTCCCGCCCGGCTCGGAGTACTTCACTGCATTGGTCAGCAAATTGGTCAACGCC
This sequence comes from Paucimonas sp., assembly GCA_029266815.1. Lineage (GTDB taxonomy): Bacteria > Pseudomonadota > Gammaproteobacteria > Burkholderiales > Burkholderiaceae_D > JAQSWC01. Next base: position 2,924 of record JAQSWC010000148.1, on the reverse strand, counting down.
TGCTCAAGGCGGGTCGAATCCCCCAGCAGCGGATAGATGCCAGATGCCATCTGGGTATGGATGCTTATCCCGCGCTGATCCACCGGCGTCCGCACGGTATGGACAGCGTTTTGAATGATGTCGCGTAAATCCAGCGGCGCACGGCGCAGATCCAGGGCACCGCGGCTGATACGCGAGACGTCGAGCAGATCATCCACGAGCGTGGTGAGATTACCCAGCTGCCGGCGGCAGATGTCCCGTATGTGCGTGACTTTGGCTGGATCGTCCTGAATCACTCCCAACAGCTCGACGGACGAGGAAATCGCCGCCAGCGGGTTGCGCAACTCATGAGCCAGCATGGCAAGAAACTCATCCTTGTGCTGCGCTTCCTTGCGCGCCTGCTCTGCGTAGTCTTTCAACTCTTCATTGGCTTTCCGCAGCTCTGCATTGACACGATCGAGTTCCCTGCTGCGCTGAATGATTTCCGCTTCCATTCTCTGGTTGCGAGCGCTCAACTCTTCCGACGCGCCTCGTTGCAGGTTTCTTTCCTCGACCAGATCGGCATAATCAGTCACGTTCTGCACGCGGTGAATGATGTAATCGATCTCGCCTTGCGCGGTCAGGACCGGACGATTGACAGGGCTCCAATACCGTTTTTCAAAGTCTTTTCCATTGGGACGCAGAACGTCATAACGCTGTATCGCCATGATGTCAGTAGCCTTCGTATGGATCACGCGCGCAAGCGAAGCCCGGAGGTTTTTGGTAGCGTCGGCGTGATCCACCTGCGGGTTGTCCGGAAAGGCGGCGAAGATGGGACGACCGATAATTTCTTCACGCGTTTTCAGGGTATCGCGTAGATAATTTTCCGATACGCCAACGATGGTGAAATCAGCATCGGGCAGCAGGATCAGAAACGAACCGGGTGCATTTTCAAAGAGGCGCTGAAAGTGTTCTACAGGAATGCGTAGAAATGTCTCCATGTATTGATCGCTTGTCCGCAATGGGGTGAAATTCGATAAGGGCACTACTGAGAACTTGATCAGTAAGGATCGAACCGGCGCGGATCCGTTCCCTACTGGAATAGGCTCTACATATGAGCCCGCTGTGCCTGCACCATGTAGCAAGCAATGGGGCCAGCGAAATTGGACAGCAAGAAAAAAAATAATTTTTAAAAAATTCGCTACCTTTAATTCCGGTCATGCAACCCAGTAGTGAAAATGGATCACGCCGATATGGCGTTGCAAAGCGACGCGCATTGCGCAGACTGCGATTACCACCTACCATTTGCGCGCCTGGCTGCCTCTGCCAAGGTACTTTCTGCGGATAGGCGTGCTCTGGCGCAGGTGAACAAGCTCCATGCACCGGAATACCAGCTACCGTTGCCGACAGCCCTATAAACAGCAAGGAATTGAAAGACCTGCCTGTCCCCGGAGAGAAAAATGACCAATTCATCGTATCGCTGGGTGATCGTTGCTGCCGGCGGCCTGATGGGCTGCATGGCCATCGGCGCCATGTTTTCACTGCCTGTGCTTCTTCGACCCATCTTCAGCGACACCGGCTGGTCGGTCAGCGGCATTTCCACCGCGATGACGATCGGCTTCGTCTCCCTCGCAGTCGCGAGCATAGGATGGGGTGCCTTGTCGGATCGCATCGGCCCGCGCCCCGTCGTGCTGATCGGATCGGTCATCCTCGCGGCGAGTCTAATGCTCGCAAGCCGGGCGACTTCGCTACTCCAGTTCCAGCTTGTGTTCGGTCTGCTGGTCGGCGGCTCGACTGCCGCCATCTTTGCGCCGATGATGGCGTGCGTAACGGGCTGGTTCGAGACCGGGCGCGGCCTGGCCGTGTCGCTCGTCTCTGCCGGCATGGGCATGGCCCCAATGACTGTATCACCGCTGGCTGCTTGGCTGGTCTCCACGCGCGACTGGAGAACCTCGCTTCTGCTCATCGGCATCCTTGCCGCCATCGTGATGATTCCGGCGGCGCTACTGGTGCGCCGCCCACCGGCCGTGACACATGGAAGCGCGGCCTTGGGTGCAGCAGAAACGTTGCCGCCCGCAATGACCAGAAGCCAGGCATTCAAGTCGCCGCAATTCATCATCCTTCTGCTAACCAACTTCTTCTGCTGCGCCACCCATTCCGGCCCGATCTTTCACACGGTCGGTTATGCGGTTGCCTGCGGCATACCGTTGATTGCCGCCGTGTCGATCTACAGCCTGGAAGGACTCGCCGGCCTGGGCGGCCGCGTCGCCTTTGGCCTCCTTGGCGACCGCTTCGGCGCCAAACGCATTCTGGTGATCGGACTGCTGGCGCAGGCGTTTGGTGCACTGGGCTATGTGTTCGTGCGCGAACTGGGCGCGTTCTACGCGGTCGCAGCGCTGTTCGGCTTCATCTATGCGGGCGTCATGCCGCTTTACGCCGTGCTCATCCGCGAGAACTTTCCGCTCTCCATGATGGGCACCCTCATCGGCGCCACTACCATGGCCGGCAGCCTCGGCATGGCAACCGGGCCGTTGGCGGGAGGTCTGGTCTTCGATACGTTCGGCAGTTATCAGTGGCTTTTTGTCGGTGCCTTCGGTATTGGGATAGGGGCTTTCCTGACCTCAATGGCATTCAAGCCTTTTCCTGAAGCGCGGCCGGCAGTGGCATGACGATCTTCCCCGGAACTGCCGACTCTCGAAACGTGTCACTCTATGAGCCGTTCTGAACAAATGACATGACCAAGCCTCACATCCTGCATGTACTGTGCATTGCCTGGCTGCTTTAACAGGAAGCAACCCGGATAGTGGTTGGCAAAGGAATGTAGAACAGCGGAGAGGATTCACGGTCTATTTTGAAACAGCCTCGGCAAGGAGCGGCAGAATGACGTTGGCGAGCGATCAAAAAGTGGGCCCCGATAAGCCCTCCCTCATAAGCCGAAGGATGCTCGAGTTAGAGGAAGCTGTCCT
>JAQSWC010000147.1 GCA_029266815.1 Paucimonas sp. | reverse complement strand
AGTGCGGAAAATTTTTCTTCGTAGGTATAGGGAGAAAGAGGATCGTTTCCCGATGCCTCCAAGGCGGAAAGCTTCTTCAGCCAAGCGTTCTTGTAAGGAGTGAAGACCGAAAAGGGACGGCCGTCCTGCGTCATGACTTCATCGGCATCGAAAATCGCCTGATCCTTGAATCCAAAAAAACGGCAGCCCATGCCTTGCAGTTCCTGCCCTACCGCACTGTCACGCATTTCTGCGGACGGCTCGTAGTCCCGGTTGGCGAATACGGCGTCCACACTCAACTCCCGTGCCGCCTTGGGAATTTCTTCCACTGGATCGCCGTGCACCAAGATCAGCGAGCTTCCGCGTGCCTCCAATTCTTCATTCAGTTCGCGCAGGCTGTTGAAGATGAACTCCACGCGCCTATCCTTGCGCGGCAACTTTTGCAGAATAGTGCTATCGAAAACGAATATGCAGAAAACCGCTCGGCTTTGATGAAGCGCCGCATGCAGGGCGGCGTGGTCGTATAGGCGAAGGTCGCGGCGGAACCAGACCAAAGCCCTGTCGTATAAATGCATGTAAGTGTCCGGATGTGCGGCTGAAATGCGCATGCCGGGATTGCCGACAATGCAAAGCTGTTAAAATATCCGCTATGGTGACGCGAAGCAAGTCAAGTACATTTCCTTCCGACCCTGAAACTCAACAGGGTGCCGGCGAAGCCACTTCCTCTTTCGAATCTTCCGAAACCGCACAGGCTTTGAATCTGGCAAATCACTTCCTGATCGCCATGCCGTCGATGCTCGACCCGGTTTTCGGCGGCACGGTGGTATATCTTTGCGAACATAATGCGAACGGCGCCTTGGGCGTCATCATCAACAAGCCAACCGACATGACGATGGAAGTCTTGTTCGATCGCATCGATCTCAAACTTGAAATCGCCCCGCATCTGCCACCGGTGGATAAATATCCCGTCATGTTCGGCGGGCCTGTCCAGGTGGAGCGGGGATTCGTGCTTCATACGCCTGGCGCCGAGTTTTCTTCGATGATGCGCGTTTCCGAAGAGATTGCGCTGACGACATCGAAGGATGTGCTCGAAGCTGTGGCCGCTGGTGATGGTCCGAGACGCATGCTGGTCAGCCTGGGATGTGCAGGCTGGAGCGCAGGACAACTGGAGCAGGAGATCGTGCGCAATGGCTGGCTGACAGTTCCGGCCGATCCGGAAATCGTGTTCGACATGCCGATCGAGGAGCGGTTTGCCGCGGCAATGAAGCTGCTGGGCATTGATCCGATGATGCTGACCGGCCAGGCCGGGCACGCATGAAGTTTGCCTGCATCTCATTCCAGGGACAATGACGTCGGCGCAGACAGTGCTGGCCTTCGATTTCGGCTTGAAACGTATCGGCGTGGCCGTCGGCAATACGCTGCTAAAGCAAGCCCAGTCCTTGTCCACGATAGAATCCGAAACCAACCAGAAAAAATTTGCGGCAATCGGCGCCATGTTGGCCGAATGGAGGCCGGCGCTCTGCGTAGTGGGTCTGCCCATGCATCCGGACGGTACGGAGCACGAAATGAGTGCGCGTTGCCGGCGCTTTGCAAACCAACTGAATGGTCGTTTTAATGTCCCCGTGGTTCTTGTCGATGAGCGGTATTCCTCTGCCGTCATCGTACAGCGCCAAGGGGAGAGGGTTGACGCGCAGGCGGCGGCTATCATTCTGCAACAATATTTCGACGAACATGCCCATTAATCACCTTGACGCCGAAGCGCTGTACACGACGCTGTCGGACCAGATAAGAAGCGCTGTCGGCAGCGACGACAAGCTCGCCGTGGTCGGCATCCATTCCGGCGGTGCCTGGCTGGCGAAACGGCTGGCTGCAGAACTGAAACTGGAGGACCGGCTCGGCTTCATCGACGTGTCGTTCTATCGGGATGATTATGCCGAGCGCGGCCTGCACGCCGAAGTCAAGCCGACGCAGATTCCATTTGATGTGAACGACGCTACTATCCTCCTGGTCGATGATGTCTTGTATACCGGGCGGACCACGCGTGCGGCAATCAATGAATTGTTCGACTATGGCCGCCCGCGCCGCATCCTGCTGGCTGCCTTGATCGATCGTGGCGGACGCGAGCTGCCGATCGCAGCCGACTTCGTCGCAGAGACGATAACGTTGCCGAGCGACAGGCAACTGGTATTGCAATGTGCCGACGACGGCCGTTTTTCCCTGAGCATAGACAATGCATAACCCGCAACTCAACAAGAATGGCGAGCTTCAGCATCTGCTGACGATAGAGGGGCTGCCAAAGTCCATCATCAATCACATTCTTGACACGGCCTCATCGTTTGTCAGCATCGGCGACCGCGAGGTAAAGAAAGTGCCGCTGATGCGCGGCAAGAGCGTGTTCAACCTTTTCTTCGAAAACTCGACGCGTACCCGTACTACTTTCGAGATCGCCGCCAAAAGGCTGTCGGCGGACGTGATCAACCTGAATATCTCCGCTTCCAGCGCAAGCAAGGGTGAGTCGCTGCTCGATACAATCGACAACCTCGCTGCCATGCATGCCGACATGTTCGTGGTGCGGCACTCGCAGTCCGGCGCTCCTTACCTGATCGCCAAGCACCTGATCGATACCAGCCAGCCACACGTGCACGTAGTGAACGCCGGCGACGGCCGGCATGCGCATCCCACGCAGGGGCTGCTGGACATGTACACCATCCGCCACTACAAGAAGGATTTCACCAATTTGCGCGTGGCTATCGTGGGCGACATCCTGCACAGCCGCGTGGCACGCTCCGATATCCATGCGCTGACGACGCTAGGCGTGCCTGAGGTGAGGGCAATCGCGCCGCGCACCTTGTTGCCCGGAGGGTTGGAGCAGATGGGGGTGCGCGTATTTACCGACATCGACGAAGGCTTGAGAGATGTGGATGTCATCATCATGCTGCGCCTTCAAAATGAACGCATGACTGGCGCGCTGCTTCCTTCTGCGCAGGAATTCTTCAAGAGCTACGGTCTGACCAGGGAACGCCTCGCGCTGGCGAAACCGGATGCGATCGTGATGCATCCAGGACCGATGAATCGCGGCGTGGAAATCGATTCCGCCGTGGCAGACGGCAGCCAGGCGGTGATCCTGCCGCAGGTGACATTCGGCATTGCAGTACGAATGGCGGTAATGAGCATACTCGCAGGGAATTGATCTGAGACGCACATGAAACTCGAAATCATCAACGGACACCTGCTGGATGCGGCCAACGGCATCAACGTCAAGCAGAACCTTTATATAGCGGACGGCAAGGTCGTGGCCACAGGCAGTGCGCCGGCGGATTTTCGCGCGGATCGATCGATTGACGCCTCCGGTCTTTTTGTCGCGCCGGGACTTGTCGACCTCAGTGTGCGTCTGCGCGAGCCCGGTTATGAATACAAGGCGACACTCGAATCGGAGCTGAATGCCGCGATGCATGGCGGCGTGACCAGCCTTGTCTGCCCGCCCGATACCGATCCGGTGCTGGATGAACCTGGTCTGGTGGAAATGCTCAAGCATCGCGCCAAGACGCTGAATCAGGCGCATGTTTATCCACTCGGTGCGTTGACCGTCGGGCTCAAAGGCGATGCCCTCACCGAAATGGCCGAGCTGACCGAAGCCGGTTGCATCGGTTTTTCGCAGGCCGAGACGCCGGTGGCCGATACCGCAGTATTGCTGCGGGCGCTGGAGTATGCAAAGACCTTCGGCTATAGCGTGTGGCTGCGCCCCCAGGACGCGCATATCGGGTGCAGCGGTGTAGCGCATAGCGGGCCACTGGCATCGCGCCTAGGACTGGCAGGTGTCCCGGTCATTGCAGAAACCATTGCCCTGCACACGATTTTCGAGCTCGTGCGCGTATCCGGCGCTCGTGTCCATCTTTGCCGCATTTCGTCGGCTGCCGGAGTGGAGCTGGTACGTCGCGCGAAAAAAGAGGGCTTGCCTGTCACCTGTGATGTCGGCGTTCATCATCTGCACCTGACTGACGCCGACATCGGTTTCTTCGATTCGAATGCGCGCGTCAATCCCCCTTTCCGTTCGCAGCGCGACAGAGACGCGATTCGCCAGGCATTGGAAGACGGCACGATCGATGCGGTGTGCTCCGACCACACTCCTGTAGACGATGATGAAAAATTGCTTCCGTTCGGTGAAGCATCGCCGGGTGCAACAGGCCTGGAACTGCTGCTGCCGCTGATGATGAAATGGGCATGCGAGCCGGGCGATACATCGCCCGCGCGCATCGCCATGGCCATGGCGAAGATCAGTTCCAATGCGGCGCGTATTGCCGCCGTGCCATGCGGCAGCCTCGTCATGGGAGGCATTGCAGACCTCTGCCTGTTCGATGCCGAGCGCTGCTGGAAGGTGGAGGCCGGCAGGCTTGCCAGCCAAGGCAAGCACACGCCCTTCCTCGGCTACGAGGTTGCAGGACAGGTGCAAATGACAATCGTGGCCGGCAAGCCGGCTTTCGAGCGCTAGGGGCAGGCGGCGCCATGGCGGTGCTGCGCCTGTTGCGACTTATCTCCCATCTTTTTCGGGGCCTGTTTATCTGCGCATGCTTCTTTCCGCGTAGGGATTATCATGCGCGCATGCAAGCCATTCATCGCTGGTCCCGCCAGTTGCTGCAGATATGCGGCGTGACGGTGCGTATGACAAGCGGTACGTCGGTGGCCATCCCCTGGCAGGGAGTTGTGGTCTGCAATCACGTGTCCTGGCTCGATATCTTCGTCATCAATTCCGTGCAGGCTTGCCGCTTTGTTGCCAAATCCGACGTGCGCTCCTGGCCGCTGATAGGCTGGCTGTGCGACCGGTCGGGAACGATATTCATTGCGCGCGGCAGCGTTCGCGACGTCCGCAGAATCTATGTAGGCCTTGTCGAGGCCATACGCCAGGGAGAGTCGGTCGCATTTTTCCCCGAGGGCACGACATCGTCGCAGGGGAAATTGCTTCCATTCCATGCCAATCTGTTCGAGGCGGCCATCGAAGCCAAGGTGCATGTGCAGCCCTGTGCAATCCGATATCTGAAAAAAGACGGCAGCTTTCATGCTGCTGCAGATTTCATCGGAGATACGACCTTCGCGCAAAGCCTGTGGCGCATCGTCAGTGCGGGAAACCTGATTGCCGAACTGCGTGTGTTGCCGTTACGTGAAAGTGACGGCATGCACAGGCGAGACCTGTCTGCCTTGGTGCATAACGAGATCGAAACCAGCCTTGCAGCCTAATCCGGCTTCTGATGCTGCGGACATTCCACTTGTACCAGGCTGCGGTCTTCCAGGCATATGGCGGTCAGCTTGCCTCCCCATACGCATCCGGTGTCGAGCCCCAGCAGATTCGGCCTGATCATCAGGCCCAGCATTGACCAGTGGCCGAAGGCAATGGTGATGTCCTCAGTTCTTCTATCCGGAAGATCGAACCAAGGCAGCCAGGTCTCCTTTTCCTCTTGCGTTTGCGGTTCGCCAAACACCATGGTTCCATCCGCAAGGCAGTAGCGCATCCGCGTCAGTGCATTGACGATGCAGCGGAGCCGATCCGCCCCTTGAAGATCCTCTTTCCAGCGAGCGGGTGAATTGCCGTACATGTGTTGAAGAAAATCTCTCCAGTGATCGCTACGCAAAACACTTTCAACTTCGGCGGCCACTTCCAATATGCGTT